>JALTYW010000174.1 GCA_027046415.1 Sulfurovum sp. | reverse complement strand
CCGTCAAACGGAAGACCCGCTTCGAGCATCTCGTCGCTTACGGCGCTCATTCTGTATGAAATGTGGTGCCATGCACCTTTAATGTCTGTAAAACGGAAGTCTACGAATTCTACTTCGTTCTCTTCACAGTATTTCTTGAACTCTGCAAGGTTGTTCACGAATTTACCCATGTTGTATCGCTCCTAATTAAAATTTTAGTCCAGTCATTATAACCATTCTAAAATAAATTGTTTCCCTTTTTCTGCTTAAAATTTGATCATTTTACGATCTCTGCCTTTAAAGGTAACTGCAGTATCGTATCCGACCGCTTTGGCAAGCGAGACAGCTTCATCGTAGCCATACCCGACTTGATCGGGTGCATGGGCATCCGAGCCGAATGTGATGGGGATATCGAGCGCATACGCCTCCTCAAGCAGCATTTTGGAGGGGTAGATCTCCCCTATGGGTTTGCGCAGCCCCGCAGCATTGAGCTCCATTACCATCCCGCTTTCTTTGATGGCTTTGAGTGCATTTTTTGCAAGCAAACGGACATCTTGTTTTGGCAGATATTTGAAGACCTTAATGAGGTCGAAGTGCCCGACAATGTCAAATTTCCCAGATACTGCCATTGCTTCGGTCGCTTCGAAGTAGGCTTGCCAGATTTCGTCTACATCGCGGTTTTCCCATCCACCTATGAACTCAGGATTGTCAAAACTCCATTTGTCAATGAAATGCACTGAGCCGATGAAGTAATCGACATTGGCACCCAGCACACGTTCATCCATATGCCCCGGTAGCCAGTCCACTTCGT
The DNA here is from genome assembly GCA_027046415.1 of Sulfurovum sp. Taxonomy (GTDB): domain Bacteria; phylum Campylobacterota; class Campylobacteria; order Campylobacterales; family Sulfurovaceae; genus Sulfurovum. The sequence continues at coordinate 1,553 of JALTYW010000174.1, read as the reverse complement.
AGCCAAGTAGAATTTCAATAGTGCCTTTGTACTTTTCTCTTGCAGCAAGAATGTCACTTTCATACGCTGCCATCTCATCAAAAGCAAGGCGGTAGCCCTCGTCAAAGTCCATCGGTGCATGTTCACTGAAACCGTAGATGTCGATGCCAAGGGTTATCGCTTTTTGGATGTACTCGTCCACAGTGCCTTGGGCATGGTTGCATCGTGTAGTGTGGTTGTGTAGGTCTATACGTGTTGTTTTCATGCCAAGATTTTAGCATAAAACCTCTCTTTTACTACTAATAGGGTAAAATAATAGCCATTTCAAATGCATAATTATAGAGTTGGAGAGACATGGCAACGAAAAAAGCAGAACTTTTAGCCCCCGCAGGCAACCTTGAGAAGATGAAGATCGCCCTTAACTACGGGGCGGATGCCGTCTATGGCGGTACGAGTACCTTCTCGCTGCGTATCCGTTCGGGCAAGGAGTTCGATATGGATTCTTTTAAAGAGGGGATCGACTATGCCCATGCACACAGCAAGAAGGTTTACGCGACGGTCAACTCCTTTCCGTTCAACTCCCAGATCAAGCTTTACGAAAACCATATTGCCAAGATTGCCGAACTTCAGCCTGATGCACTGATCGTCTCAAGTCCGGGTGTCGTCAAGATCGCCCACCGCATTGCACCGGATATTCCTGTACACCTCTCCACACAGGCAAACGTGATGAACGCGATGGATGCGGAGGTCTACTATGACCTTGGTGTCAAGCGTATCATTGTAGCTCGCGAGATCAGCCTCAAAGACTGTGAATCGATCAAAACCCATCTGCCAGACCTTGAACTGGAAGTCTTTGTGCATGGTTCGATGTGTTTTGCCTACTCGGGACGCTGCCTCATCTCGGCATTGCAGACCGGACGTGTGCCCAATCGCGGCAGCTGTGCGAATGACTGCCGCTTTCCTTACGAAATTTACGCGCATAACCCCCAGAGTGGTACGACCTTCAGACTTGATGAAGAAGAGGAAGTCGGTACCTACATTATGAATGCCAAAGATATGAATATGGCATCCCACATCGATGAAATTTTGGCAAGTGGTGTGATCGACTCACTCAAGATCGAAGGACGAACCAAGTCACCTTACTACGCAGGGGTTGTGACCAAAGCCTACCGCCATGCCATCGATGACTTTTATGCCAATGATTTTGAACCCTCACGCTATCAGAGAGAGCTAAATACGACACAAAACCGCGGTTTTACCGATGCCTACCTTATCTCTAGACCCTTTGAGCGTAACGATACGGAGTCACACGATTTCTCCATTCAGTACGGTACCCATCAGGTAGCAGGGCTTGTCAGCGAAGATGGACTTAGCTGGAAGTGCAAGGATAAAACCTGTGTGGGCGACAGCGTGGAGATCGTGCTGCCGGTAGGCGCTACAGTCGAGCTGGTTGACAATGAGATCGGCAAGATCGATGAAGTGGGCGGACAGTACTGGTTGACATTCAAAAAGATTGAAACAGTCGATGGTAAAGAACGCGAGTGTGTTCACAGCGGCTACCTTGAGCCAATTAA
>JALTYW010000173.1 GCA_027046415.1 Sulfurovum sp. | reverse complement strand
TGCCGCAATAAGCGTACCAATCAGCATACCTAAAAATCCAAACAAAATTGTTGTATAGGTAAACAATTTTGCTACGGAATAATCGTATTCCAATGCTGCGTTTGACTGCATGCATACCCCCTTGTAAAAATTTATGTTGTATCTTATAACAACATTCAGCGTTAATTATAGGTTAACTTTTCCCATATGAAGCTTAAAACAAAAGGAAGAAAAACTGTTTTGTTAAATAATTTTTAACAAAACGGGTCAAATCGTAGCAAAGTACTGAAACAAGGGGGTTTGAAGAGGGTTTAATAGGAGAAAAAGACTCCTATTTTTTGCTTAAAAAAGGCTTTTTAAGCTTTGCCTTTAGCCTGCTGAATAGAATGAATATAGCGGTAGTCAATCTTAATGTCTGACTCTTTTGGAAGGTATTTGGCAAGCCGTCCAAGCATCCCTTCAAAATCTTCAAACAGATAGTTTGCCATAGAGCCGGGGATTGGGTTGATCTCATTAAGTAGCACCTCTCCCTCATGCACAAAGAAGTCACAACGGATAATACTGCCTTTAAAGAGAGGATCGTAGATTTTTTTGAAGCTTTCACGGATCTTTTCTCTTAGCTCATCAGAGATATCTGCTGCAAGTACCTGCGCATCACGTGCAAAATCCATGTATTTCTTTTCAAAATCAAGGAACTCCTCTTTATGCGGTTCTTCAACAATGGAGAGTTCCCACGTATCTGTCAGACAGCCTGCCTGGTTGTACTCCTTGACGCCTTCAAGGAATGGTTCAACAATCACATCAGTGTCAAACTCGAAGGCAACATCGAGTGCATAGTCCAGTTCACTCTCATTTTTGACGATGCTTACCCCAATGCTGCTGCCAAGACGTACCGGCTTGATAATGACCGGATACTCCATAGTGATTTTTCGTTCACCGTTTTTTTGCAGAAGCTCATAGGCAACAGTTTTAACCCCAAGACTCTCGGCAAGATACTTGGTATAGAGTTTGTTGTAAGAGAGTGCAGAAGCTTCCAGACGCGGTGAAATATAGGAAATACCGAAAAATTCCATGAGCGAAGCAACCTTGCCGTCCTCTCCATCACGTCCGTGAATAAGATTGAGCAACACATCAAATGCTACCTGCTTACTGCCAAACATTCCTTCGGTAAAAAATCCACCCTTTTTCAGCGTCAGTTTTTTCCCTTTTTTATACTCACCAGAAGAGAAGAGTTTGGAGTTAATCTTGTCTGTATCGACCAGCCAGAACTCACGGTTTGCATCGACAAAGATGTAGGCAAGCTGACTCTTCTTAAGTACCTTCTTCATCGTAATCGCAGAGACAATACTGATCTCATGCTCAAAACTCGACCCGCCAAACAAAATGGCAATATTCATTCTCTATCCTTCATTTTATTGCATATTTCGGAATCGGAGGCTTCAGCCCCGAATAAACGTTACTGAACCCATCAACGTCAGAGCGAGGCTAAAGCTTTCGGTTCCTGTTTTTTTTCAAAAATTCACTTCTGAACGCTCAACGCTGAGCGCTGAACGCTTTTTTAGAGCATCTTTGCAAATTCACTAAAGATATATGCCGACTCATGCGGTCCCGGGCTCGCTTCTGGGTGATGCTGTACTGACATAACCGGAGCCTCTTTGTAACGCAATCCCTCAATAGTGTTGTCAAAGAGGTTGACATGGGTCACTTCCGCTACTTCGGTGATGTTGTCGGGTACATTATAGTTGTGGTTTTGTGCTGTGATCTCAACGGCACCTGTGATACTGTTTTTCACCGGATGGTTGCCGCCGTGGTGACCGAACTTGAGTTTATAGGTATCGTAGCCGTGAGAGATAGAGAGCAGTTGATGTCCAAGACAGATACCGAACATCGGTACTTTGGCTTCAATAAGCTGCTTGATTTTCTCTTGCTCCTCTTTGAGGATGAGCGGGTCTCCCGGTCCATTTGAGAGGAACACACCGTCAATCTCTTTTGCTTCAAACTTGGCAATGATCTCATCAGCAGCCATCGAGTTTGGTACGACTGTTACTTCCATACCCGCATGGGTCAGTTCATTGAGGATATTTCGTTTGATACCAAAATCAAGAGCGATGATCTTTTTGGTAGTCTTTGGTGTTTCATACTCGAATGTCTGTGCATTGTAACGTGCCTCTTGGTGTACATATGCCTCTTTGGTACTTACCTGCTCAATGTAGTTGACCTCTTCGATACGCGGGGAACTTTCAAGCACCTCTTTGAGTGCCGCTTCATCGTGAATCTCGGTAGAAGCGACCATCATCATAGCCCCTTCATTACGGAGCATCTTGGTTAGAAAGCGGGTATCGATATCTGTGATGCCCAGTACATTTTCACGCTTGAGCAGTACATCAAGCGGCTCTTCGCATCGGAAGTTGGAAGGACGAGGCTGATAGGAGCGGACAATAATCCCTTTACAGTATGCTCCTTTGCTCTCCATATCCTGTGCATTACAGCCGACATTACCGATCTCAGGCATCGTAAAGGTAACAAACTGCCCCGCATAGGAAGGATCTGTCACGATCTCCTGATACCCTGTCATCGAAGTGTTGAAGACAATCTCACCCACCGCAGTCCCCTCAGCACCAAAGCTTTTAGCTTCGAGCATCAGACCATTTTCAAAATACAAGCTTACTTTATTCATTTATCACCCTTTAAACATAGAAGCTTTTCACAGAAAAGCATACCAAAACTATTCACTATTCTCTCTTCACCCTTCACTTGACAAAGCGAACGCTTTGTCATCACAGCATCCCTCTTTTTGCCAACTCTTCCTGATAGAGGCGTTCATAGAGCAGCTCATAATCCTGCGATCCGGGGATCACCTCTTTTTGCATGTTTTTGATCTTCTCATAAACGATCTCATCGATCTCATCATACGCATCTGCAAAGGCTTTGAAGGATTTGAAGATGACATTCTTGACCTGGTTGTCACTGACACTGTACTCTGCAAGATAGTTTTCATACAACTCATCGAGAATTTTGTGTGCCAGATCGTTGTAGCGGTCATCGTAGTTCATGATCACGCCATGTTCAGGTGCCATTTTCTTTTTAATCATAAAAAAGAGCTGTCGCTCATCGGCATGCTGAAACTCGATCTCATCATAGTTCTCTTCGATGATCTTCTTGACCTGCTCATCAAGTGCACGCTCAGTGGCAAGATTCTCATCGATGATACGCTTTGCCACCTCTACAACCGCATCTTTTCCTTTAGGCAGGGTCACAAAAGGAGCATTGGCTAAATCGATCCCTATCTTGGTCGCTACATATCCTGTCTGTTGTGGTTTCAATCTCATGGCTTGATACTCCTTGTGTTTTTGTTGTTCTTTTTTACGCGATTACCGGATAATCGTATCTTCACGCTCAGGGCTGGTAGAGATGATGCCGATCTTCGTACCAATCATCTCTTCAAGTGCCAAAATATACGACTGTGCCGTTTCGGGAAGCTCCTCAAACGTGCGAACCCCCTCTGTCTTGTCCCATCCCGGAAATGTTTTGTAGACTGCTTTGACATCTTCAAGGTCGTAAGGCACATAATCTATCTGCTTGCCTTCAAACTCGTAGGAGACACAGACTTTGATCTCATCAAACCCGTCAAGCACATCAAGCTTCATCAGTGCAACCTGATCGACACCGTTGACACGCACTGCATGGCGCATCGCAACCGCATCGAACCATCCGCAGCGTCTCGGTCTGCCTGTGGTGGTACCAAACTCATGTCCGTTCTCTCTGAGTTTGTCTCCCTCAGTACCAAAATCCTCACTTGGGAAAGGACCGTTACCCACACGGGTACAGTAGGCTTTGGCAATACCTGTGACTTTGCCGATATCCTTCGGGTTAATGCCCAGTCCTGCACAGGCACCTGCACTCACTGTGGTAGAAGAGGTCACATAGGGGTAAGTACCGTGGTCAATGTCGAGCATGGTTCCCTGTGCACCCTCAAGCAGCACCTTTTTGTCTGCATCCAAAATCTCCCACATCATCTGCGTCGTGTCGCAGATAAAAGGCGCGAGTACCTCTTTGTAGTGCTTCAGCTCTTCAAGCAGTTGGCTCTCCTGTGGCGCTTCCACACCCATCGCATCAAACACCGGTTTGTTGATCGCAAAGAACTCCATGATTTTGGCAGTCAGTTTCTTAGGATGCAACAGTTCACCGAGACGGTGTCCGACACGTGCTACTTTATCGCCATATGCCGGTCCTATCCCTTTACCTGTAGTACCAATGGCTTTGTCGCCTTTGAGGCGCTCACGTGCCTGATCGATCTGAGCATGGTATGGCAGCAGGATGTGCGCCTTGTCTGAGAGGAAAAGTCTACCTTCAAGATTCTCAAACTGCTCCATCTCTTTGATGAAGTCAACCGGTGAGATCACGACACCGTTACCGACAATATTTTTTGCCTCAGGGTTGAGTACCCCCGAAGGGATCAGGTGGAGTGCATACTTTTTGTCACCGATGACAATGGTGTGCCCTGCATTGTGCCCGCCTGCAAAGCGGCAGACATAATCATGCGTCTGTGCCATATGGTCAACGATCTTTCCTTTACCTTCATCTCCCCACTGGAGTCCTACGATCAAATCTGCTTTGCTCATTTGCTTCCCTTATTCATTTTACTTAAAATACATGCATCGGTATAGAGTGCGAACCCTGCCGCTTCAACCCCGTCAATGGTGTAGCTACCGCCGGTTGCCAGCAGGCTGTTGCCTTCAAACATACGGAAGGTCAGCGAATCGTAGTAGCGCATCTTCGCATAGAAAAGCGGCGAGATCACCAAGGGTTCATAGGTGACTCCCTCTGTGGCATACTTGAGCTTTTCAAGTTCCTCTTTAAGATCATCGGGGAACATGCTCAGATCTTCAAGATCTGCAGCCGTGTTGATTTTGACAAGCTGTTCTATCCACGGGAAATCGCTTTTGATGATCTGCTCGATATGCATCGACTTAAGCAGTTCCAGAGAGATGCCGTACTTTTCGTTCAGCAGATGCGGAATACGGATATTGGCAACCTGCATCACTGGTTTTGCACCAATCTGCTCCAATAGCATACTGCTGGTACGGACAATCTGTTCAAAGCTTCCGCCAAGGATCTCCGCACCGATTTGGTACTGCTCTTTGGTAGGGAAGGTCACTGTCGGCTGAATATAGAACCACTTTTTCGATTCGGTCGTACGTCCCAGTCGTTTGGTCACAATGCGCACCACATCTGCTGTAGAGTCTGCTCTCAATGTTACCTCATGGTTCTGTGCATCATTGAGGCGAACCAATGGTTTTCGGTCTTCAAAACACTCATGCTGATGGTAGGAAAAGAGCGGAGTTACGATCTCTTCAAAACCGAGATTTTCCAGCATTTCAGCCGCAACAAACTCAATCTCTCGTTTGATACGTGCCGACTCACCGAAGTAGAGTTTTGATCCGCTTGGGATTTCGTGTTCAAATATCATGCGTCTTCTTTTTTAAGCATACTCTTGAAGTACTCTTCGTTAAATACACGGCTGGCAGTACCGTCATAGTCACGGCGGCCCAGCTTTGCCAGTGCCAATTCAACAGCGTTGACTACCCACACCATCTCATACGGCTCAATCAGCCCCATCTGGTTAATACGGAAGATCTTGCCTTTGAGGTGATCCTGCCCGCCTGCCACGTTGACACCGAAATCAGTTTTAAGCAGATCGCGGATCTCTTTGGCATTGACATCGTCTATGGTCGTCATGGAGCGTGCCGGAGACTTTGGATAGCTGTGCAGTCCCAGTGCTTCAAGCGCAAAACGGGTCGCTTTGGCACGGCGTGCCGTATCGCAGTAGAGTTTCCCCAGCCCGTCACCCTCTTTGATCTGTTTGAGGATCGCACCCAGCCCGATAACAAGTGTTGTTGCAGCTGTATAGGCTGTCGTATTCTGGCGTTGCTTCTTGATCTCACTTGCAAGGTTGAGGTAGTAGCCTTTGCCTTCACCGATCTTCTCAACTGCCGCGTTGCTCAGTCCTACAATCGCCAGTCCAGGAGGCAGCATCAGTGCTTTTTGGCTTCCTGCAATCAGTGCATCGATATGGATCACATCGATACGCTCAACGCCTACTGCTGTAATACCGTCTGCGATCACCATCACATCTGGTCTGATCTCCTTGACCGCCTTTGCGATCCCCTCGACAGGATGGCGCAAACCGCCTGCAGACTCACTGATCTGAATGGCGATGGCATCGATATCTGGATTTTCCTCAAGTGCAGCAACTACCTCATCGGCAGTGGCAGGCGTATCCCACTCATGCTTGATCTCAACATTGTTCAGTCCGTGTGCTTGGGCGATCTTGCCAAAACGCTCACCAAATTTCCCGGCATTGACATTGAGCAGCGTATGATGGCAGAGGTTGGTTACAGCCGCCTCCATCGCACCGGTTCCGGTGGATGCAAGCATCACTACCTCATCGGTTGCCATCAGCTCAAAAAGCAGTTCTCTGGTCTCTTTGAAAATTGCTTCAAATTCAGGGGTTCTGTGGTGCAGTGTTGGCTCGGCCATCGCCAGACGTACAGATTCGGGTACAGGGGTTGGTCCTGGGGTAAAAAGCAGCATTGATCATCCTTACAGTGACCGTTCTCATGACGGCATAATTGGGAGGATTATAGCAAAAAAGAGGTTATAAAGCGATGAGGGTGCAAAACACCCTGTTTGTGGGAGGTTTCACTACGGTTAAGAGAGCGTAACCGTCTGCTGCCCAATCTCCTGATAGCGTGCATAGTAGTGCTCCACAAACGCTTTTACTTCTGCGGTTACCGGCAAAAAGACGCCATTTTCTTTCTTGGCATAACGGCTTAGATAGTCATTGGCGTCTGCTTTGGCAAGATAGTGTTGTGCCAATGCTTCATAGGCTGCGATATATGCCTCTTTCATCGCATCATATTTACTGTAGTCTATTGTTATCTGCCCATCATAGGTGATGATACCTGAGCCAAAGAGTATCTCCAGATGGATCAGCCCTTCACAGTAATATGGCAGTACTTCACCCACTTCACGCCACGCCATGAGCCCCACTGCACGGCTGACAAGATCATCGACAATATGATGCTTGAGTCCCTCCTCTTCATGGCGGAAGAATGCCATCAGTCCGCCTGTGGTGGCTTTGAACTCCTCGATGTTCTTGAACTGTCCTGTGGCATTCATCGCTGTTTCGGTATCGCTGTCGATCCAGAGGATATGCCCATACTCATGCCCTATGGTGGAGATGTCATAGATCTTGTGCCAAAGCTCAGGCTGCTCTTTGGCAAGGGTTCGCTGTGTGCGCACAAACGCTTCTGTCATCACCTCAACAGAGAGTTTCATGATCGGCTTGGCGATCTTGCTTTGAAGCACAAAATCCGCGTAGGCAAAGATCTTCTTGCCAAGCTCGCTGCTTACCTGTTCATCATTGGGCACAACCTGTGCCGAGAAGAGTCCATTAAACTCCGCTGCGTAGTAGAGCATCGGCTGTCCAATATAAAGCTGTGTTCTATCTACCTGCAGCAGGTTTTTGGCGATGGTCTGCTCTGCTGCTTTGCCAAACTTCTGCGCCATCTCATAGGCAAAGAGCTTGATATTCTCACGTGTGTGTGAGCCCTCCTGCAATCTGGGGTTGACAATACGCAGATCCCACTCCAACGCCACCGCTTTTCGGTAGTGGTCTTCATAGTACTCCAGAGGGTGCCCCACCTGAATAGGCGTGGTAATTGCCATCCAGCGTCTATCCACTTCTGCCCACATTTTGATGAGTTCATCGGTTTGCTTGTGTGCAAATGCCTCTTTGAGTGCTGTAAAGTAAGCAATCCACTCCTGCTTCTGTCCAAAGACCTCGTCTTCGTGTTGTCCCAGCAATGCAATAAGCTGTTCAAGCGCAATGACAACCGCCTCTACCTCTTTTTCAAAGGCTTCGGCATACGCTACTGACTTGTATTGCGGCAATGGGGTCAGACCCGCAGACGATTCATCGCTTCGCGACAAATCATCTGAGGTCAGACCCCTATGTTCTTTGACAAGAACAGAGTAACACCGATCCCCCACACACCCCTCTTCGGTCACATCAAGCAGTGCCTGAGACTGAAGCATCTCAAAGACTTTGGCATCATCGCCGTTAAACATCTGTGAGAGTTCAGGATTGATGGTATTGATGATATGATGCGTCCAGTGACTCTGCCATTCACTCATCCTCAGCCCCACAAAATGCACCCCAAAGATCAAGCTTCTGTAAAAAGGGGTTAGCAGTTTTTGCTGTTCTATCCACCCGATCAAACTCTCATGGCGTGCAATGTGCACCATACTGACAAACCCATAGGCAAGCTCCTTTTTGAGCCGTATCTCTGCCTCGTCAAATCCCGCTTTTTGCAGTACCTGCTCAAGTGCATCTTCGCGCAGATTGACAATGCGTGTGAGTGCTGCCATCTCACTCTCTTTATTTCGCTCTATCTCAAGCAGTTTCAAAAAAGCATCAACCACCTCATCGGCTTTGGCATGGGTTTTACCCTCTTCAAGCAGATCATAGTAGCCGTTAAGCTCTGCCTGTCTGTCCTGCAACTCCAGATAGACTGCCTGCAGATCGTTCATGAATTGTTGTTTTGTCACGCTTTATCCTTTAACATCGCAATAATCGGTTTCGCCAACGCCAATGCTTTAGAGCGATGCGAAAGATCAGACTTTATATCATCATCCAGTTCACCCAGTGTCTTGTCAAATCCGGCAGGGATGAACATCGGGTCATACCCAAACCCCTTCTCTCCTCTTGCTTCATCAACTACCTTGCCATGCATCCATCCATGCACCACATACTCCCCGTATTTGCTCACAATGGCAATGGCAGCAGTATAGTACGCCGGTGTCTCTTTGAGTCCTTTGGCTTTGAGGGCGTCAATCAGTTTGTAGAGGTTATCCTTGTCACTTGCCCCTTCACCGGCATAGCGTGCAGAGTAGATACCCGGTGCACCCTCAAGCACAGGCAGAGATATACCGCTGTCATCTGATATGACAAGATAGTCATCTCCTACTTTCTCAAAAATCGTACGCGCTTTAATGAGTGCATTAGCAGCAAATGTCTCTCCGTCTTCTACAATCTCAAGTGCACCTATCAGCGATGAAAACGGGATGATTTCAGCCTCACACATCTGTTGAAATTCACGCAGTTTTCCTTTATTGCCGGTTGCCAAAACAATCTTCATATCGATTAACCTTCATTTTACTTAATAGGAATATAATTAGGACAAATTTTACCCTATTGGAGATATCAAGATGATTAAAAAGGTACTTCCCCTAAGTATGATTGTCGCGTTACGCTTTTTTGGACTCTTCATCGTCCTTTCGGTACTCTCAAGTTATGCCAAGGAACTCCCGGGCGGAACGGCATTTTTGGCAGGTATCGCACTGGGTGGATATGCCCTGACACAGGCGGTACTGCAAGTGCCGTTTGGGGTGATGAGTGACAAGATAGGACGTAAAAAAACCCTCCTGTTTGGTCTGCTGCTCTTTGCCTTTGGTTCAGCTGTCGCTGCTGTAGCGGACAATATCTATGTACTGCTGCTTGGGCGTTTCCTGCAAGGTGCCGGAGCAATCGGAAGTGTCGTTACCGCAATGATCGCTGATCAGGTACGTGAAGATGAGCGGGCACATGCTATGGCGATCATGGGGATGGTCATTGCGATGAGTTTTGCTGCAGCGATGATCATCGGACCGATTGTTGGCGGATACTGGAGTGTCAGTGCGCTCTTCTGGCTGACTGCCGCACTGGCGCTGACAGCGCTGCTTATTCTCTTTACTGCCGTGCCTGAGCCACCGCACATCGAACACCACTACTCTGAAGAAGAAGCGAAGATCAAAGAGGTCTTTAAAGACAAAGACCTTGTGCGTATGTACATCACCTTCCTCTTTCACAGCTCTACGATGGCGATTGCCTTCTTTATCATCCCTATCCTGATGAACAGCAAGTTTGATATGACACGTATGGACTACTGGAAAGTCTATCTGCCTGCTGTGATCTTCGGTATCATCGCGATGGGACCTGCTGCGGTACTGGGCGAGAAGTACGGCAAAGGCAAAGAGGTCTTTGTCGCATCGATCCTCTTCATCATCGTATCCTTTGCCATGATGGGCTTTAGCAGCAACTTCTGGATCTTTGCTGTGGGTGCCACTTTCTTCTTCATAGGGTTCAACATGTTCGAGCCGCTTTTGCAAAGCTTCGTTGCCAAGTTTGCCAAAGTCCATCAAAAAGGTGCAGCACTCGGCGTTGCCAACACCTTTGCCTATGTGGGCATCTTCCTTGGCGGCGCGATCGGCGGATGGCTCTACGGTCACTATCATGAACAAGGGGTTGCTGTTGCAGTGATCATCCTGAGTGGTTTCTGGATCATGTGGATTTTGGGTATGCGAAACCCTGCCATGCGGAAAAACCTCTTCCTCTCCACTGACATTTTTGACGAGTCAAAACTCTCGACACTAAAAAATGTAGAAGGTATCAACGATTTCTATACCAATAAAACAGAAAAGACCATGGTAATCAAGTATGAAGACGGTGTGATCGACGAAGATACGATCAGAGGGATGCTCATTAAAGAATCTTAACTTGTTCCCACGCTCCTGCGGGAGCGAAAAAGTATTGGACGGGGCTAAAGCCTCCGATTACAAGAAACACTAACCTTTCATGGAAGCGATGATCTCCTCCGCTTCCGCCTCTTCCATATCCCCGGATTCAATGTCTATCAGCATCTCCAGACACTCCCCATGCATCATCTGAAGCTCTTCGAGCTCCTCCCTGTCTCCTATGGACATCATCCCTTCACATTCTGCTTCTCTAAAACGCTGATCGATCTCTTTTTCCAAGTCAGGCATGACAATGGTTTCAAGAAACTGTTTGAGTTTTGCTATGTTGGTCATATGTGTATTCCTTGTTGTATCATCTATGGTATTGTAGCGAAAATATATAGTCTAAAGTATGTAAATGCTTATAGTATCACATGTAGGGTGTTGTGCCCTCACAACACCATTAGTATCATTTTGCATACACAATTGGTGTTTTCAGGAGACAACACCCTACAATAATGAGTAATTGATCTAATGTAAGTGCTTATT
>JALTYW010000172.1 GCA_027046415.1 Sulfurovum sp. | reverse complement strand
CATATCCCTGCCGTCTGACGGGAGAGGATGGCTGTGGGTACATACTGAAGGCTCACCGCGCGCATCTGCTCACCAAAGCCCGGCAGCAGTTTCTGGCAGACATTCTCTGTCGCTTCAGTCGTCACATCTCTGGGGGCTGGTCCCGTACCGCCTGTAGTGACGATCAGGTCACACTTTTTGTCGCGTGAAAGCTCTATGAGTGTCGTCTCGATGACACTCTGCTCATCGGGAATACAGCGGTACTCATATTCACACTCATTGAGCAGATACTCCTTCATCGTATCCATGATCGCTACACCGGAAATATCTTCGTAAATCCCCTGTGATGCCCTGTCACTCGTTGTTACTACACCGATTCGTATCGTATCCATCTGTTATCCTGTCTTCAATAAGATTTTGTCAAGTAAAGTTGTACTCAAAACTCTCTTTAAAAAGCCTAAAATCACCGTCGCTTTGGTAATGTAGTAGCGCGGTTTGGGTACATCGGCAAGGATGATGCGGTGTACCACCTGTGCCACGGAGACCGCCTCTTCATTAAATGGCACTTCACTCTTTTTGGCAGCAAGGCTTTTGGCGTATTTTTGGGCGAACACGGAGTGTTCTATATCCACATTCTCCCGCAGTTTCTGCATGGCATTTTTGCGGAAGTTGCTGGTGATGGGACCGGTGTTGAGCAGTACCGGATAGATGTTCGTACCTGCAAGCTCAAGACGCAGCGTATCGGTCAGCCCTTCGATGGCATATTTGCTGGCGTTGTAGGCACCACGTCCAAAGAGCGACACCAGCCCCAGTACCGAAGAGTGCTGGATGATCTTGCCATACCCCTGTTTTCGCATGACGGGAATGATCTGTCTGCTACACTCATGCAGCCCAAATACATTGGTCTCGAACTGCTCTCGAAGTACATCGGTACGGATGTCCTCAATGGCACCGGGCTGTCCGTAGCCGGCATTGTTAAACCAGACATCGATGCTGCCCTCTTTCTCCAATACGGTTTCAATGACTCTCCTGATCTGCTCAGGCTTGGTCACATCCAGTTGCATGGCATCTTCAAAGCCAAGTGACTTCAGCATTGCCACATCTTCCTCTTTTCGTGCAGTAGGATAGACCGTTACCATCCGCTCCTTGAGATACCGTGCACTCTCCAGCCCTATGCCGCTGCTGCATCCGGTAATCACGATATTTGCCATGATACTGCTCCTCATTATGATAAGCAATTATAGCGGTTTTGTTATGGTAAATAGGTATAATGGTACAAAAAGTAAAGGAGAGAAATGCAGGAGAGTACCCAAAAGAGTGTCGGTTACGGCATGCTTGTCATGGCGGCGGTGGTGATCGTGCTTGCCGGTGTCAAAACCGCTTCGGTGATTGTTGTGCCCTTTCTGCTTGCCCTTTTTCTTGCCATTATCCTCTCGCCGCTTTTCTTGTGGCTTAAGTCCAAAAAGGTTCCACAGGGCATTGCCCTACTGCTGATCGTGCTGCTGCTTGTACTCTCTGTCGGCACACTTGTGATGCTCATTGGCAGTTCGGTACAGGACTTCACCCACAATGTCCCCGCATACGAAGCCAAACTGCGTACTGACTTCCGTCACTTTCTGGGTCTGCTTGAGCGGTACAATATTCAGATCCCCAAAGAGGACATCGTCTCGATGTTCGCTACTGACAGCATTATGGAGTACATCGCCCATACGCTCAAATCGCTTGGCGGACTGCTAACAAACTCATTTATGATCATTTTAACCGTACTGTTCATGCTGATGGAGATCGGGAACTTCAGCAAAAAACTCCAAAACTCAGGCAGTCAGGGTCTCAAGTCGCTGCTGCGGGTGAGTGACGACATCAAACACTTCATCCTGCTCAAGTCCATGACCTCCGCAGCAACGGGTCTTACCATCACCATTGCACTCAAATTCATCGGCATCGACTATGCCGTACTCTGGGGTGTGGTTGCTTTTTTACTCAACTACATCCCCAACATCGGCTCCATCCTCGCCGCCGTACCTGCCGTACTGATGGCACTGGTACAGTTTAACATAGGCACGGCACTCATGGTAGCCGGCGTTTACCTCTTTGTCAACATTCTCATCGGTTCCATACTCGAACCGCGCATCATGGGTCAGGGGCTTGGACTCTCAACCCTTGTGGTCTTCCTCTCCCTGATCTTCTGGGGATGGCTGCTCGGACCTGTAGGCATGCTCCTCTCCGTACCGCTGACGATCATGGTCAAGATCGTCCTTGATGCAAAGGAAGATACGCGCTGGATTGCAACGCTGTTGGGGAACTAGTACCGTTTTATAAGGCACAACATGTTTGCTCAACTCGTTCCCATGCATGGGAGCGAGACAGTACTCCTCCTCTTTAAGTAATATTTTGTCTGTAATTGCC
>JALTYW010000171.1 GCA_027046415.1 Sulfurovum sp. | reverse complement strand
GTGTTATGGTCACCGATAATGAGCTCACTATCCTCACCATCGTATTTGAGATCCTGGGGAATCGTACCTACTGCAGCATGGGGAAAGATACGGTTGTACTTTCCGATCGTTGTGTTCCCATCGATTACTGCATGTGAGGCTACTGTAGTGCCGTCACCTATTGTGACCTTCGAACCGATATAGGCAAATGGACCGACAGTGACATTGTCACCGAGTATGGCACCCTCTTCGATGATTGCGGTAGGATGAATGTTCGACATAGATTATTTATCCACGATCATGGCTTTGAGTTCAGCCTGTGCGACAAGCTTATCATCGACATAGGCTTTTGCATCAAGATGCCATACAGCTCCCTTGTTTTTGATGACGTTGATTTTATATACCAACTGGTCACCCGGAGTGACAGGTGAGCGGAACTTCGCCTTGTCTATGCTCATGAAGTAGACCACTTTGTTCTCGATGGCTTCCTGAGAAGCATCATCCATGCTTTTGAATGCGAGTACACCGCCTGCCTGCGCCATCCCTTCGATGATCATAACACCCGGATAGATGGGGTGTCCGGGAAAGTGTCCCTGAAAGACAGGTTCGGAGATAGAGACATTTTTATAGCCCTCGATATATTCGCCTTCGGCAAGTTCAGTAATACGGTCAACCAGTAAAAACGGGTATCTGTGGGGAAGGATTTTTTGAATATCAACAACATTGTACAACACGTGAAAACCTTTAGCATAAAATTCACCTATTTTATCTAACTGTTGGTAAAAAACGGTTGAGAGGAGATGATCAGATTGTAAGAAGTTTCTCCTGCACATCACTGTAGGTTTCGCTCTGAATGAGCAGTTCTATTTTGTTCTCCGGTATCTTCTCCGTGACAACGACTGCGGAGAGATCAAACGGAGAAAATCCGAGTCTGTTACGAAGGGTAACTTCTTCCTCAAACGGCGGCGGATCGAAAAGGAGTTCGGTGACTGAAATGTAAGCTGTCTGCATCAATCTGTTGTAGGTTTCAAGTGTAATGAACTTGACCTCGTCACGGCTCATATGGTACACATCACCTGTAGCGTATTCGATCTTGCCGCGTGTATATTCGCCTCTGAGTGTGGAGTAGGGCAGTATGTGTGCTGCAACGACCTCTTTACGGACTTTGAGCTGTGCGAACTTCAGCCGCCAGTTGAGAAAACGCTGTTTGACGATGCGGTAAGGGGTGCCTTGTTCTTCCAATTTCCAGCGTTTTTCATAGAGTGCAATACGCGCTTCGATGGACTCAGGCTGTACCTGTCCGGAGATAGGAACAAAGAGTTCATCGGCAAGTTTCTGCTGCTGGTCACGCTGCATGGTCAGCCCAAAGAGACAGCCGCAGTAGTCCTGTCGGTAGAGCTGATCCTGTTTGGCAAGAATATTCTGCTCCTGTGTACCCGAGGCTTTACGGTAGTCAGGTGCAACAAAGGCGATGCCAAACTTCTCGGCGAGTGCATCACCAGCGGTTTTGAGCTGTTTGAGCGACTTTTTAGGAGAGGTCAGCAGGGTGGAAGTAAATGTCTTTTCACCTATTTGGGCTGCCTTTTGTGCACTCACTTCAAAGCGCCTGTCAAAACAGACCGCACAGCGCGCGCCCTTTTCAGGCTCATGCTCCAGTCCTCTGACAGCCTCAAGCCAGTTTTCGGTGTCATACTCCCCCTCTATCAGCTCGATGCCGAGCATTTTGCAACTGCGTTTGACATCGAGCAGCCGCAGGTAGTACTCTGAGTAGGGGTGGATGTTGGGATCATAGAAGAACCCTACCAGTTTCTCATCCGGATAGTCCTTTTGCAGCTTTTGGAGGAAGTAGTGGCTGTCGACGGAGCAGCAGATATGAACTAACATCTTCTCTCCTTTGGAGAGAAAGTGAAGAGTGAAGAGTGAAGAGTGAAGAGTGTCGGTATGCGTTGCTTTGCAACGCTTTTATTTTTTGTGTGCTCATTACTCACTGCTCGGTTACTCATTCTTCTTTTCCTCATTTCAATCGATAAAAGCTTTTCGTCAGAAAAGCATACCACAACTCTTCACTATTAGCTATTCACTAAAATATCCGCGACATTCTCACTGCTTCCATGCCCCAGATATGCTCTGAGCTCTGCAGCTTTTTCAGCGAACTTTTTTCGGTCGGTATTGTAGTATTCTGCAAGCAGATTGTCAACTGTGACATTTTCCTGAAGCAGTTCGTTGTGAAGTGTCGTTCCGTTATGGTGGGTGAGAATGATATTTGCCAGCCCTACCTGTTTGATGCCAAAAAGCTTGGTGCCTATGAAGTAGTCGAGCTTCTTGGCGATGTAGGCAAGGGTAAAAGGGGTGCCTATGAGTGCGGCTTCAAGTGTGGCAGTGCCTGAGCAGATAAAGGCGAACTCTGCACGTTCAAGT
>JALTYW010000170.1 GCA_027046415.1 Sulfurovum sp. | reverse complement strand
CTGCTTTAAGGTTGGACGGAACAGCAATCCCTACAGCGCTGGCTGCCGATGCGGCAGCGGCGCTTTTGAGAAATTCTCGTCTATTCAAAGCCATATTACTTCCTCCGTTTGTAAGTTTTTCAGTTATAGAGACTATAACAACATATTAAGTGTATCATAATTGAAGATTTTAAGAAGATGATTTACATCAAGATTTTTGATTTAAATCATAATTTAATATAAATATATGGTAGTTTAAATGGGAGTACTTTTCTCTTAGTTAAATTCTGTAGATGAGATATAAAAGTAGGGTAAAAAATTTTGATGAAATCAGGAGAAATATACTCCTGATTAAAGACCGCCCAGGGTCTTTTTGACATGTTGATCTGCCATAGAGATGTTCCATGCCGGCTCCCAAACCACTTCAACTTCAACTTCTCCAACACCTTCGATACGCTCAACCGCCTCTTTCACCCAGGTAGTGATCATCTGGTGCAGCGGACAGCCCTGTGTCGAAAGCGTCATCACCACATGCACATTGCAATCATCATCGATAATCGCATCATAGATCAACCCCATCTCCACAAGATTGAACCCCACTTCAGGATCGATCACCGTCGAGATCGCATCAAAAACGGCCTCTTTCGTAATGTCACACATTGTTTTATCCTTTGTTTAATCTTTTGATTTTTAATGCCTATATTGGTGCGTGATTACGCACCCTACACAACAAAAGCTTTTCCACAGAAAAGTATACCCTCATCATCCATTATCCATCATCAATCTTCAATCTTCAATCAGATCATTTTCCATAGGAGAGCATCTTCTGCACCGAGGTAAACAAAAAGACCGCCCCAATAAAGAGAAAACTCGCACCCCCTTGAAACAACAAGCTGTTAACAAAGAGCAGCCCTATCCCGCCAAGTACTACACCCACAACACTCAGCCAGAACATCATACTTGCCGCCTCTTTGGGGTACATCTCATGCAGCATCGGAACCTTCTCTTTGCCTACGAGTGGTGCAAAGCGTTCAAACCAGACCAAAAACGGTACGATCTTGTAGAGATGCCCTATGATCATAAATGCTACAAATCCTGTCAGCAAAAACCATACAGCCGTATGCAGCACACTCTCTTTTCCGCTGAGAAAATAGACCACCCCAAAAAGAATAGAAAGAATGAATGTACCAAAAGCAAAAATCATCGATTTCGCCCAGATATCCAACTCTTTACGCACCGTCAGTTTGGCGATAAGATAGATTTGCCACAGATAAAACAACACACCTATCATATTGATCACATACCCAAGGTACATCATACCTTCCCACTTTAACAGTGCCCCTGCAAAAACGGTACCCACACCGGCAATGACCAGTTTAAATGCCCGATGTATCGCCGTCTCTTTAAACCCATGTGCCAAAGAAAACATAGGAATGAGGATCAGAGACAATCCGATAATGGTCAACACCACATAGCCGCCGACAACCGCATAGACATGGGCTTTGAGCATCAATCCGACATCAATCGCAAGGTTGCCGCTAAGCCCAAGTGCAATGGCAAAGCCAGTCAGGATACCAAGCAGCAGATAGCCGTTGCTCCATTTGACGGTATCGACTGTCAGGGTACGGATGGTGGTTTTTCGCAATGTTGCAACATTCTCTACCGCAAAGATGATCATGGCTGTCAGCACCAGCAATCCTCCGTAGGGAAGCAGTGCCGGCACCATCCAGAAGCCGACAATCATCCCGACTGTACCGATCAGCAGCAGCGGAAAGATCACATAATAGACATCGACCACTGCATGTCCCGTTTCAAGCACCACCGGTACCAGCTGTGCCATAGCACCGAAGATCACCATCATCACAAACCCGAGCAGAAACAGATGCACCCATCCGGCAACATCGGTCTGTGCATAGGCAAAGTCCGGTTTAAAAAAGAGCAGTGCTGTCATGGAGAGCAGATAAAAGACCACACCTGCCCTGAAAAAGGGTGCAATCAGCTTTAGCGGCGGTGCGAAATCACTCGATACAGCTCTCACTCTGCTTATCCGTGACAGGAGGCATCATTAAGGTTTGCCGCCTCACTTGCTCCTACTTTGTAGGAGAAGATGAGCTTGACACGTCCATCTTCCAGCTTCTGGGTTTCGATATCGTAGTTCTCACCGATCTTGTCAAGCAGACCCATCGGTTTTTTATGATTGATCATCACAAGCTTTTTGTTCGGTGCATCGATTAGCTTCAACCCTGCCATGGCATTGACCATCGGCTCAGGGGGACCACACTTTGAAGTATCAAACTCATAGTACTGCGTCTCTCCTATCTCATAGGTAAAAAAAGGCACAGTGGCACCAGGAAGCTCTACAGGTTGACGATTTAATTCAGACATATTATCTCCTATTTATAGTTTTTCCCATTGTATAGGGT
>JALTYW010000169.1:8836-11251 GCA_027046415.1 Sulfurovum sp. | reverse complement strand
CGTAGGATGGGAGAGTGCGAACGGGCATCGTAGCCGATAGCGACGATTTTGCTGCCGCCTACTTTTTGACCGAGATGGTACCCTATGAGTTTGACGCTTTGTTCATTCAGTTCTTTGTCAAAAATACCTCTGATATCATATTCGCGAAAAATGGATTTGTTGATCGACATTGAAAATCTTACCCCCTGTTTGGTATGAAAGTATAACAAATGATTTTAAAAACCTATCTTCAAACCTCCATACCAGCTGTCGTTTAGTGTGTGGTCATAGCTCTCAAAGTTGGTTTCGATATTTCTGTAGCCCCCATAGAGATGAATATTGGGAATTACTTCCATATCTGCCTCAAAACGGTACTCAAGATAGTTGTCTGCATCGATAAAAGAGAGTACTGAGGGGGCATAATCGATACGTGCAATCAGAGAGGTGGCAGGGATGGGTTCATCAAGCGGCAGTCTTAACGCCGCCTGTCCAAACAGGGGAATTGCACCGAAGTTGTCAGAAAATACAGCTTCAAGTCCAAAGGCAAGTGTCAATCCTTCTGCACCGGAGAGGGTACTTGATGCGCCGAATGCTGCTTTTGCAAGATCGTCTTTGTCGGTATGGAGATAGTTTGCACCAAGAAAATAGTTGATACCGTCTCCATAGCCGATCATCGGGGTGAGGTTGAGGCTGCCTTCTACTTCTATATCATCACTGTTTACATTCAGCCCAATACTCTCTGCCCAGACTGTGCCAATAAGAAATGAGATTGCAAGTATTATACGTTTCATGAGAGACCTCCACATTAATATTTATTCATATTATAGCAGAGAGGAGGTTATAAATAAAGTAGTGCTTTGCGGTCAGTCTACCGGCATATAGTGTTTCTTTTTTTCTTGCTTCTGTTTGCGTGCTTTTTTCTTCTCTTCCATCATAACCGCATCACGCAATTCCTCTTCATTGTCAAAGCGTGCCGCGTCGATAAATTTGGACTTGTCATCAAACTGTCCTGTCTTGACACCCCAAAGCAGAGCGGCAAGACTGGTTGCTCCAAGCAGGGTAGAGATGCCGATCATAACGATAATGATGTTTTCAGACATGGGGAACACCTCTGGTGTTAGCGGGTAGCGGGTAGTAGGTAGCAGGTAGAGTATTATTATAAGACATACTTGGCTCTTTTGAAATTTTTTTGTATTTTAGCATATTTTTTGTAGGATGCGAAATCTCGCACCTTTGAGATGCATGACAATAGCAATGATTGTTTTCGGTAAACGGTTTGGAGGTGCGTGATTACGCACCCTACGGGTCATCTCGTATTAGGTACGAAACTTCAACATCCGTATCCGCATGGAGTTTCCGACAACGATGAGAGAACTCAAACTCATCGAGAGTGCGGCAATAAGCGGTGTAACAAAGCCTGCCATGGCAAGCGGGACGGCAACGGTATTGTAGAGCAGTGAGAAGCCGAGGTTCTCTTTGACGGCGCGGTAGGTACGTCTGGAGATGCGGTAGGCATCATAGATGCTTTGGGGCTGTTCGTCCATGAGTACAACATCACTGACAGCGATGGCAATATCGGCACCGCTTCCCATGGCAATGGCGATGTTGGACTGTGCCAGTGCAACTGCGTCGTTGATGCCATCACCTGCCATGACGGTGATGTGCCCGGCTTCCTGTACCTCTTCAATGAAACGGGCTTTATCCTGTGGAAGCAGGTGAGCATGTACTTCATCGATACCTACAGCTTGGGCAACCCTGTTGGCACTTGTTTCGTGATCGCCTGTAAGCATCACCACCCGCACTCCCATCTGTCTGATCTGGGCTATAGCCTCTTTGGCTCCTTCACGTATGGTGTCACTCAGTTCAAACCTTGCAACCTTTCTGCCGTCAATGGCAAAGTAGAAGAGTGTATGTTCGGTACTGTCATCGCAGGAGATGCCCATACCCTCCATCATCAGGGCATTGCCTCCGGCAAGATGTGTATCGCCATATTGCGCTTCGATCCCTTTTGCCTGAATGGTCTTGATCTTCTCCAGTGTTAGAGGGGTGAATGCCTGTTCCTCTTTTTCAAGATATCGGCGTATTCCTTCGGCAACAGGGTGGGTAGATGTAGAAACCAGTGCATAGAGCAGGTGTCTGTCATAGGCTTCGTAGGTCTCCTCATACACAACAGAAGGGCGTCCTTCTGTAATGGTACCTGTCTTGTCAAGAGCAAGCAGATCACTCTTCGCCATGGTCTCTAAAAAGCCTGCCTCTTTGAAAAGAATATTGCGTTTGGCAGCCACAGAGATGCCCACAAGCGTCGCCATTGGTGTGGCAAGACCAAGTGCGCAGGGGCAGGCGATGACGATGACGGAGATGCCGATGATCAATGCCTGCTCAAACGAGCCGGAAAAGAGCCACCATCCGCCGAAGGTCAGCAGTGCGATCAGCAGG
>JALTYW010000169.1:0-8826 GCA_027046415.1 Sulfurovum sp. | reverse complement strand
GTCTGCAAGCTGTTCGATACGCGGCTTTTTGGTGATGGACTCCTCAAGCAGGCTGACAATGGTGTGCAGCAGAGAGTCAGATGCCTCTTTGGTCGCTTCGTAGCGAACGACCGAATCGAGACAGATGGAACCGCTGAGGATCGCATCGCCAGGGTGTTTGAGTACCGGTTCGCTCTCACCAGTGAGGGAACTCTCATCAAACGACCCCTCACCGTGGGTCAGCAGACCGTCGATGACCACCTTTTCACCGGGTTTGAGCTCGATAATATCGCCAAGCTGTACATTTTCAACACTCACAAGGGCTTTTGTACCGTCTTTGACAACCGTCACTTCGGTAGGGGTGCTCCCCATGATGGCATCGAGGGTATCGACGGCATGTTTTTTGCTGAGTACTTCAAGATATTTGCCCACCAGTACAAACGTAATGATCATCGCAACAGAGTCAAAGTAGACCTCTCCTTGCTGTGTCACCATCGCATAGATAGAGTAGAGGTAGGCAGAGAGTGCACCGGAAGCGACAAGGGTATCCATATTGACGATTTTGTTTTTATAGCCGTAGTAGGCACCCCGGAAGAAGACCCATCCGCTGTAAAAAAGTACTGGTGTGGCGAGAATGAACTCGGCGATATTGAGAATGTTTTTGAAGCGCTGCTCCATACCGCCAAAGTAGCCTGCATAGTGGGCAATGGCAATCCACATGATGTTCATGGAGCCAAATATCGCTACAAGAATACGGGAGTAGTACTCTTTGCGGACTTTGACGGCACGCTCTTCCTGCAGTGCCGGGTCGTAGGGGTAAGCGTTGTAGCCGATGGAACGAATGGTCTCGATGATCTTGGAGAGGGCGATCTCGTCTGGGTCCCACACCACCTTGGCTTTGTTGGTACTGTAGTTGATGCTTGCTTCGATCACCCCTTCTGTCTTGTGCAGCACCTTTTCGTTCAACCAGACACAGGCAGAGCAGTGGATCCCTTCGATGATGAGGTTGATCTCGTAAAGTCCGTCATCATGGACTTTGATATACTTGTTCTTAAAGCCCTCCAGATCGAACTTTTCAAGATCATCACTGTGTGGTGTGGCAGGCTGCAGCGTTGTGTCTCCAAGTTTGTCGTAGAAGGTACCCAGTCCTTCGCTCTCAAGCAGATGATAGACCCCCTGACACCCCTTGCAGCAAAAGTAGTGTGTTTCGCCATCTGGTGCCTCTTCCGTGATCATGACCGATTCGTCAAATTTCAAGTTGCAGTGGGTACATGCGATCTGAGCCAAAAGTATTTCCTTTATAAGCGAATCCTCTGAATAATCAGCGACTGAGGTTTCACTCGATGGCGACAAAGGAGCACCCAACCCGTGAAATGGGCTATGCCTCCACTGCTCCGCATTCGCTCCGAAGTTACGGTTCCGAAGCTACAAAGGACAAGCAGTTGTCCTTTGCTCACGCTTCTCATGTTTGTGACTGCCAGAGCTGTCGAGTGAAACCAATGATTTTCAAGAGAACTCAAATAGAATAGTGAGCCATTTTATCCAAAGTTGGGTAAAATCCGGCATGGAATATGCACTTACAGTCAGTTTGATATTGTTGATACTGGAGCTTTTTGAAGCGATGATGCAGTACGCACCCACGCTTGCCGATGTGACAGCACGGCTTTATAAGTGGTATCATAAAAGCATTTTTCTCTTCTTCCTGATCCACCCGACATTCTATTTTATTCTCTATGTCGTTATGGAAACAGGCGTACTGAATGCATCGATGATCATCATCATTGCAATGAAGGTATTTGACATTTTTTATAAACTGGAACTTATTCGAAGTATCTATCTCAAACGAAGCATCCCTGATGACCTTGCTGCTATGCTCTCCTGGCGCATCCCCCAATGGGCATTCCTTACAGGCGTTACACTGTATCCACCGCTACTCTACTACGCACTACACTAACAACAATCTTTTTAGTAATCACCGGTTTCACTCGATAGCTCTGGCAGTCGTGAACGCAAGCGCCCCTTTTAGGGGTTGGGCACTCCTTTGTCGCCATCGAGTGAAACCTCTATTGACAATTATTCAGGGATTTCAAGTTCTAATTGTTTACACCGATCCTTGATCGATCATCGAGTCTGCCACTTTCCTGAAGCCAGCGATGTTCGCTCCGGAAACAAGATCACCTTCGCAGTCAAACTCGACAGAAGTACTGTAGCAGGTCTCAAAAATGTTTTTCATAATCTGCCGCAGTTTAATGTCCACCTCTTCAAACGTCCATTTTGCCATAGACGCATTCTGGCTCATCTCAAGTTGGCTGGTCGCAACCCCGCCAGCATTGGCAGCTTTCCCCGGTCCAAACCAGATACCTTTTTGCTTGAAGTACTCGACAGCATCCGGTGTGCAGGGCATGTTTGCCCCCTCATTGACAAGCCTGCACCCATTTTCTACCAGTTTCCTGGCATCTTCAAGGTTGAGTTCGTTCTGTGTCGCACAGGGAAATGCGATGTCACAGGGCACATCCCACACCATGTGTCTGCCGTCTGGGTAGTGGTTGACCGGTGTATAGACAGCATCGGGGTGTACCTGTGCATAGACTTCAAGAGACTGATGGTTGATTTCTTTGATTGCTTTAAGAGAGTTTAGGTCGATCCCCTGCTCATGATAGATAGTTCCTTTCGAATCGCTGCAGGTAATAGGCGTTGCACCCATCTCATAGAGCTTTTCGATGGTATAGATGGCAACGTTTCCGGCACCGGAGACACAACAGCGTTTCCCCTCAAGACTCTCTCCATATTTGTTGAGGATATTCTCTGCAAAATAGACTGCTCCGTATCCCGTTGCCTCTTTTCTAGTGTTGGAGCCGCCCCAGTTGATGTTTTTGCCTGTCAAAACACCTTCAAACTGCCGGGTGATCTTTTTGTACTGACCGAACAGATAGCCGATCTCCCGTGCACCGACACCGATGTCCCCTGCCGGTACATCTTTGGTTTCACCGATGTGCTGATAGAGTTCGGTCATAAAGGCTTGACAAAAACGCATGATTTCATTGTCGCTTTTGCCTTTAGGATCGAAGTTGCTTCCCCCTTTGGCACCGCCGATCTGCAGTCCTGTCAGCGCATTTTTAAAGATCTGCTCAAAGCCAAGGAATTTGACAATACCCAGATTGACCGTAGGGTGAAACCGCAATCCGCCTTTGTAGGGACCGATGGCGGAGTTGAACTGGACACGGTAGCCGATATTGGTCTGAATGATCCCATTGTCATCGACCCAGCTGACCTTGAAGATGATGGTACGTTCCGGAATCGTGATACGCTCGAGAATATTGAAGGTATCATACCGCTCATCATCTTTTAGAAGCGGTACAAGAGAGTAGAGCACCTCATGTGCAGCCTGGTAGAACTCCTCCTGCCCCGGGCTGTTCTGTTCTACGGTACGGAGTACTTTTTTGATGTGTGATTCTACGGACATGTTGATCCCTTTTTAAAATAGTTAGAATGATTATAGTCTTTCTTCCATAAATTTGACATTTCAGGCAAAAAGGACTATAATGCGCCTACTACATAGCAGTAATTGACATACTACTATCATCTCCATAGTTAAATTATTCATATTTCGAACAAGAGGAATCATGAGCGACAATAAAAAATCCAACGGTAATGCCGGTAAAAAAAACAGAACCCACGTACCCGTTCAGGGCTATAAAATAGAAGATCTTCAGCAAAAACCCCTTGATCAGCTTGTCACCATCGCCAAAGAGGTTGGTGTAGAGAACCCCAACGAATTCCAAAGAAAAGACCTTATTTTCGAGATTTTGAAATCTCAGGTCTCCCAGGGCGGTTTTATCCTCTATACTGGTATTCTGGAGATCATGCCTGACGGGTATGGATTTCTCCGCTCCATTGACGGAAACTTCGCAAACTCCAGCAATGACACCTATGTCAGCGGCACGCAGGTAAAGCGTTTTGCACTCAGAAACGGTGATATCGTTACAGGACAGGTGCGTCCGCCCAAAGATCAGGAAAAGTACTATGCGCTGCTTAAGATCGAAGCGATCAACTACTTGCCGCCTGAAAAATCCAAACAGCGTCCGCTCTTTGACAACCTCACACCGCTCTATGCCTCAGAGCAGCTGAAAATGGAGTATCACCCCATGAAGATGACAGGGCGTGTACTTGACCTTTTCGCACCTATCGGGAAAGGGCAGCGTGCACTTATCGTTGCACCGCCAAGAACCGGTAAAACCGAACTGCTCAAAGAACTTGCGCACGGGGTGACCCACAATAACCCCGATGCATCGTTGATGGTACTGCTGGTCGATGAACGTCCTGAAGAGGTGACTGATATGCAGCGTTCGGTCAAGGGTGAAGTGTATGCCTCTACCTTCGACCTTCCGGCACAAAACCATGTGCGTACAGCGGAGATGGTCATTGAGAAAGCCAAAAGACGTGTAGAGATGGGGAAAGATGTGATCATCCTGCTTGACTCTATCACCCGTTTGGCACGTGCTTACAACACCGTAACACCCAGTTCGGGGAAAGTACTTTCAGGTGGTGTCGATGCTAATGCCCTGCACAAACCAAAACGATTTTTTGGTGCGGCACGTAACATCGAAGAGGGCGGCAGCCTGACCATTATTGCTACAGCGCTGATCGACACCGGTTCGCGTATGGATGAGGTGATCTTTGAAGAGTTCAAAGGAACAGGAAACTCTGAAGTTGTCCTCAGCCGCCATGTGGCAGAACGCCGTATTTACCCTGCGATCGATGTGACCAAGTCCGGTACCCGTAAAGAGGAGCTGATGGTCTCACCTGAAACCCTTCAGAAGGTCTGGGCACTGCGTAACGCAATGCAGAACATGGAAGAGGTAGAAGGGCTCAAGTTCCTCTACTCTAAAATGATGAAAACAAAAAGCAACGAAGAGTTCCTCTCTATGATGAATGAAGGGGCATGATAAAAGCTGATGCTTTTATCAAGTGAGGAATGAGGAATGAGGAATGTAGGATTGCATTGCTCTGCAATGCCTTTATACAACAACTCTTCACTCTTTCATGAGAAGCTCTCATGAAAGTCGGAGTTTTTGATTCTGGTTTGGGTGGACTCACCGTTGTCCGTTCTATTCTTGATCTGCTCAAGGGTGTCGAGATTTTCTATATAGCCGATACCAAACATGCTCCTTACGGAGAGAAGAGCAAAGACGAGATCCTTTCCTACTCACTTGACATTACGGACTATTTTATTCGGGTACACCATATCGATGCACTGGTGATTGCCTGCAATACGGCTACTTCCGCTGCGATTGAAACCATACGCAAACAGTATCCTAACCTTATTGTTGTAGGTACAGAACCAGGTATAAAGCCTGCCATTGAAAAGACACGTTCTGGAAAAGTAGGGGTTTTGGCAACACCAGCAACACTGAGTGGGGAAAAGTATCAGCAACTGGTTGACAAACATGCAAAAGAGAAAAGTGTCATGTTGTATGAGCAGGCATGTCCCGGACTGGTCTCTCAGATAGAACAGGGAAAAGTTGAGCATCCAACAACAGAGAAGATGCTTGAAACATGGCTTCACCCGATGCGGCAGGCACAGGTCGATACGATTGTACTTGGATGTACACACTATCCGCTTGTAAGTCATGTGATAGAAAAGATTATGTCCTGTGACCTCTCTCTTATTCATACCGGAGATGCGATTGCAAAGCGTCTGCTTCTGCTTGCTGAACAAAGGGGTCATCAAAACAGTGGTGAACTTGGACTTGCTTTATATACGACGGGACAAATTGATGAGAGAATTGTAGAAACCATTCTCGGCGAGCCGGTACCCTTTACTCATATAAATTCATTTTCAGCAGTACATAAGCATTAATAATATTATTTATAATTATACTACATACTTAAAAATAATTATCATAAAAATATAACAAAACTAATATACACCTAAGGAAAGTAGGATTAGAATTGTCCTATACAGTTATACTGTATTGAAAAAGCCTAACCCGTTGGAAGGCGGGCTCGGAAAGATCTACATCTTGCCTTGTCCAGAGTAGAAGATGGTAGATTTGCCAATAAGTATAGGTGTTGTCTGCGAGGACTATATACCTTTATTTGCGGCTGAATAATTCGAAATAAAGGGGTTAATAAAATGAAACTCAAAGTACTATGTGCCTTGACATTCGCCAGTTATGCACTGCATGCAGAAGTGGTTGAAATTGTCAAGGGAATGCCATACGTTGAAGTAGAGGCAAATGGAAAGACCTACAGGATAGAGCGTGAGCAAAAGCCCGACAGCTATTTAACAAATACCTATGCGCTGACATCCAGACCTTCACCACCGTTTTTTATCCAACCCTTTGAAGTGACTCCCGAAGTAGAGACATTTGGAGAGTTGGAGCTTTTGGATTTTATCAAACATAAAAAAGGGGTGTTTATCGATGCAAGATTGCCAAACTGGTACTACAAAGCGGCGATTCCCACTGCACGGAATATTTCTTTCAAGCTTTTTTTGACAGATACGCCTGAACGTGAAGAGATTTTAAAGTCTCTGGGTGTGGAGTATGATAAAAACGGAAACTATAACTTTAGCAATGCACAGACGCTATTGCTGTACTGTAACGGTGCCTGGTGTGGACAGTCACCAACAGCTATTCATGCACTGCTTGATATTGGATATCCTGCAGAAAAACTGAAATACTACAGAGGCGGTATGCAGACGTGGCAGCTGCTTGGTCTGTCGACGATCGTACCTGAGAAGGAGCAATAATGAAACTATTACTACTTTTAGCCGGAATAACAGCGATGCTGTGTGCCGGGAAATATGACAAAGTGAAAATCACACCGGAGATATCCTACATCTATGTATACCATAAAGGTAAAGCGGTCAAGATACACCGTATACAGGATACGAAAAACAAACTGACAGGCGAATATGCTAAAACATACCGTCCGGGACAGGATATTCAGCCTATCAAAATGGCAGAGGATATCAAAACGATTGGTGAAGTGGAATTGTTGCATTTTCTGCGTGACAAGGTGAACAAGAAAACGGGTGTCCTTATTGATGTGCGTCCAAGAGCGTATTACAGAAAGGAGTCGATTCCGGGAGCAGTCAATATTCCGTATGCAGTAGTAAATGACCATGTCAAAATGGAAAAAATCCTGAAAGTATTTGGCGCAAAAAGACGTGCAGATGGAACACTGGATGCCTTGAAGCACGTACGATTGCCGTCTACTGTCATGGGCTCTGGTGCAATAAATCCTCAAAATTTATCAATGTATTGATGGAGCTTGGATATCCGCCGGAAAAACTGCTTTATTATCGAGGGGGATTCCAGATGTGGAAAATCCTTGGATTTACGACTGTAACAAACTAGGAGGAGAGTATGAAAAAAGTAATAGAAAATATGGTCGTGGCACTTGTGTTGCTTCTCTTCCTTGTGGTAATTGTACTGGTCGTAAAATACAATATGATAGACGATGGATCGGATGATACATTTGTTGTACCTGAGACGGTTGTGAAGAAAGAGACAAAGCAGGAACAGACCAAAGAGTATCTGAACACGCTTGAATCCTACGGAGATGATGTGGATGTTGAAGTCGATCCTACAAAAGAGGAGAATAAAAACGTTGTCAAGGTCACCTCTGAACTTGCAGAAGATGAATTGGATGATGCCTTGAAGGCGGACGAGAAAAAGGACTATGTCAAAAAGCTTGAGAACTACAGTGAGGAGAAGAAGAGCACGGAAGCTTCCGAAGCACTGGAGGATGTCACACCTGAGAAAACCCAAAATGGTGACAACATCGGTTCTGAGCTTGACGATATCCTTGGCAACTGATCTTAGAGAAGTCCGACGGCTTCTCTAACTTTCTGCATTTTTGCATCTGCGATCCTGCCTGCTTTTTTGGCACCTTCGGCAAGGATCTCTTCTACTTTATTCATGTGCTCAAGATAGTACGCACGGCGTTCTCTCGCCTCTGACAACTCTTCCCAGATCAGCTCTTTAAGGTACTTTTTAAAGTGTCCATATCCCTCTTTACCGCTTTTGTAGCGTTCCTGCAGCTCTTTTTTGCCCTCTTCATCGAGGAAGAGTGCCGCGAGGTTATAGATGTGGCATCCTTCCCACTCCAGCGGCTCTCCCAGAGGCGTTGAAGAGGAGATGATTTTGTTGCAGCGTTTTTGAAGTGCTTTTTCACTCTCCATAAAGAGATTGATTGCATTGCCGTAGCTTTTACTCATCTTCTGCCCGTCGATCCCGGGGATGGTTGCAACCTCTTCATTGACCATCGCTTCAGGCAGGACAAAGAGCTCACCATACTCGTTGTTGAATTTCACAGCAATGTCACGGGTGATCTCAAGGTGCTGTATCTGATCTTTGCCCACAGGCACTTTCTGGACATCATAGAGCAGGATATCCGCTGCCATGAGTACCGGATAACTGAAGAGTGCATGTGAGGCGGGGATACCTTTGGCAACTTTGTCTTTGTAGGAGTGCGCACGCTCCAGCAGCCCCATAGGGGTAAATTTGGAGAGGATCCAGTAGAGCTCAAGCACCTGCGGCACATGGCTCTGTACCCAGAAGGTGGTCTTTTCGGGGTCGATGCCTACAGAAAGGTAATCGACAGCCGCATCGAGGGTGTACTGTCTGAGTGTTTCCGCATCTGTCGAACTGGTCAATGAGTGGTAGTTTGCAATGAAGGTAAAGAGCTCATGCTCTTCCTGCAGCTGCACCATCGGTTTCATGGCACCGAAGTAGTTACCGATATGAAGTTTGCCTGAAGCCTGTATTCCTGTGAGTACGCGCATGGTCTCTCCTGCTGTAATTTGTGAAATTATAGCAGGAGAATTAGGAATTAGGA
>JALTYW010000168.1 GCA_027046415.1 Sulfurovum sp. | reverse complement strand
TTGTCTGTCAGTGTGAGGGCGGGGGCGATAGTAATGGAGTCTCCAGTGTGGACACCCATCGGGTCGAAGTTCTCGATGGAACAGACGATGATGCAGTTGTCCTCACGGTCACGGATGACCTCCATTTCGTACTCTTTCCAGCCAAGGAGCGACTCTTCGATGAGGATCTCAGAGATGGGGGAAGCCTCCAGACCGTTCTGGACGATCTCTTTGAACTCATCCATATTGTATGCTACACCCGAACCGCCCCCGGCAAGAGTATAGGAGGCACGGATGATCAGCGGAAATCCGATCTTCTTGGCAGCATCGAGTGCTTCATCCATATTGTAGGCATACTGTGAGATAGGCAGATCCATACCGATCTTGATCATCGCCTCTTTGAACGCCTGTCTGTCTTCTCCTTTTTTGATAGCAGCCGGATTCGCACCGAGGAACTCCACGCCTTCGAGCATCCCTTTTTCATACATACTCATTGCAACGTTGAGTGCTGTCTGTCCTCCCATGGTCGGCAGGATAGCGTCGACATTCTCTTTTTTGATGATCTTAGCAATGACCTCTTCATTGATCGGTTCAACGTAGGTTCTGTGTGCAAATTCAGGGTCGGTCATGATGGTTGCAGGGTTTGAGTTGATGAGTACCACACGGTAGCCAAGCTCTTTGAGTGTTTTTGCAGCCTGTGTACCTGAATAGTCGAATTCACAAGCCTGTCCAATAACAATAGGGCCTGATCCGATAAGGAGAATGGTTTTGATGTCTTCGCGTTTTGGCATGGAGAAATACCTTTGGTTTTTAGTTCGATATTATAGTAAAAAGAGACCAAAAACGCCCTTAATACAAGGGGGTTTATGGCACTTAAAAAAGATCGAGAGGTTGTGAAACGGGTCTCTTCGGACGCCGCTTCTTTTTGTGAGGTTTTGGTTTGGGTTCTACCGTGTGCTCCACCGGCAGATCTGGTTCTACTGTTTCCGCCTGCGTTTGGTCAATTCTTGTTGGAATGCTTGAAATGGATGAATCGGTGATATTCTGTTCTACAGTCGTATTGGTCTCGATACTCAGGTTTGCATCTACTGTAGGTGCAACAGGCACCGGGCGGCATATCGGTATATTGGTAGTATTGGCATCAAAGCCCTCTGTGAGTGTAGCAGATGCATTGTTCACGAGGAAAAAGACCTTGGGATGAAAGATGTCTGCATAGGTTTTGATATAGGCGACTTTATAGGCACTTTGAATATCCACTTTTGTGACAACACCTACCGGGATATCGGCAAAGAAGATATTGTCGAGTCCGGATGTAACGACCTTGTCACCCTTTTTGATCTTATGCCATTTTGGAATGAACTTGACAATCATAATATTTTTGGAAAGTCCCAGTGCAATACCCGGTGCTCTTCCCTTACCGATAAAAACGGCAAAGCGGCACTTCTTGTCAGAGGTAAGGTAGCCATAGAGCTGATTGTTATGAACGGTTGCGATACCGGCGGCGACACTGTTTTGTATCAGACCGTACAGGTGTTTTTCCTTGACACCTTTTGGTTTGGTAAGGATAATTTGCGAAAAACTGTTGAGTTTGACATAGGAGATGGTGTTTGTAAGCGAAACATTCTCGACAGGCATTTTGCTGAGTCGGGGGAGAACACTGTAGATATCTTTGACCTGTCGAATATAATGGGTCTGTTCAAGCAGCCTTTTGCGTAAGATGCGGTTCTCTTTGCTAAGTTTCTCAATCGACTCTTTCTGAAAAAGATAACTGTGACCTTTGTCCTCTATCTCCTGGGTCAGAGCTTTGTATTTTTGTTTGATGGGGTTGATGACGTTCAGCAGTGTATCGGTAATGCGTTCATCGTTACGTGTCAGCAGTACTCCCAAAATCAGCAGGAGTATGATGATAATAACGATTCTAGTCTTCATACGCCATTTGCTGGAGGAGATCTATCTCATCAAGGGCTTTTCCTGTACCTTTTGCAACAGCGAGAAGCGGATCTTCGGCAATATAGACAGGGAGTTTGACAATATCGGAAAGATATTTGTCAAGTCCCCTGATCAGTGCACCGCCCCCTGTCAGAACGATACCGTTTTCTACGATGTCTCCGGCAAGTTCGGGGGGTGTATGCTCAAGGACATCTCTAAGCGCATCTGCGATCTGCTCGATGGAGTCTTTCATCGCAGAGCGGATGTGCTCCGAGGTGATCTCGATCGAGGTGAGGCTGCCTTCTACCTGATCACGACCTCTTACTGTTGTGACGAGCTCCTCCTGAAGCGGTACTGCTGTCCCTATTTTGATTTTGAGTTCTTCTGCAACACGATCACCGATGAGCAGGTTGAAGTTCTTTTTGACATAGTCTACAATCGCCTGATCGATATGGTCACCGGCAACGCGGATCGATTTACTCTGTACCAGTCCGCCAAGCGA
>JALTYW010000167.1 GCA_027046415.1 Sulfurovum sp. | reverse complement strand
GTGCAGTGCAGCAAGTGTTTTGGCTGCCATCTCTTCTTGCCTCTGTACGCCCACCCTCTCCTCTTCGATATATGACATGAGAAGATGGCTTGGGGAGACATCAATGACTTGGGGTACCGCTATGCCATATTTTTTAATATCTTTTAGCATATTGGCTTCTGTTTGAAGTCTATGGGAGGGTTCTGAGGTTTTAAGAAGGTAGCGTTCCTTTTGTGTTTCAAGCACGTATATGGGACCGATCTGCCCCTGCGTGAGTAAGGATATATTGTATATTTCTTCATTCAGAGTATTTGAAAAATATACTGTATCGACCATATCAGGATTCCTAATCAAGTGCAAAATAATGAAAAAATGGAACCGAAAGCTTTAGCTTCGCCTGACCAATAAATAGCAAAAAGTGTAAAACAGGGCTAAAGCCTCCGACTCCCAAGGTTTCATCATCCTCGCTCCCTGCTATCTGCTACCTGACATCATCCAATATCCAGCCCGTCCCAGAACTCATCATAGTCAAGGTTGGTCATGGAGGCATCCTCCTCTATGCCCTTCTCAATGAGCTTCTGCTGCTCCTCTTCAAAATAGCGCTGGAGTGCCTCTTCGAGCATGGTGTTGATGTCTTTGTTCAACAGCTCGGAAAAAGCTTGTAGGTTATCAACCGTGTCGGGTTTGAGTGTTATAGTAAAGTCATTCATCCTGCATGCATCCTGTTAAGTATCTTCTCTCTTTCGGTTGGGCCGTTCTCTTTGGGCAGCGGCACCTGTTCGAGTATAATATCGATGATCTGATCTACCGTCGTACCGTTGAGCGTGGTATGCTGGCTGGGAACGAGCCGATGTCTGAAGATATCATGAATAACATCGTGAATATCTTCTATCAAGACCTTATTTCTGCCTTTAAGCCATGCCCTTGCCTGCGCACACCTTTGCAGGGCTATTGTCCCTCTGGGACTGATACCCACATCGATCATAATATCGAGCTGCTTGCTGTAACGCAGCGGATAACGGGTAGCATAGACCAGTTCGACAATATAGTGTCCCATATTATCATCTACTTCAACGGAGGCTACCTCTTTTTGTGCTGCAAAGATGATCTCCTGTGAAAGTTTTTCGTGAACCGTTTTAGGATGAAACGTCTCATCCTGCAGTAGCTTGAGCATCTGAAACTCCGACTCCATCTTCACATAGTCTATCTTGACATGCATAAGGAAACGGTCTTTCTGCGCTTCTGAAAGCGGGAAGGTTCCCTGCTGTTCAATGGGGTTTTGTGTTGCCATGACTATAAAAAGCTTTGGCAGTGCAATGGTCTGTCCGGCAATACTCACCTGACGCTCCTCCATCGCCTCAAGCATAGCAGACTGTACCTTTGCCGGAGCCCGATTGATCTCATCGGCTAAAATAATATTTCCAAATATGGGACCTTTATGCAGATGAAATGCCCGCTTCCCGTTCTCCTCATACAGACGCTCCTCTCCTATCACATCAGAAGGTGCAAGATCAGGGGTAAACTGAATGCGTGTAAAGTGCGCATCAATATTCTCTGCCATCGACCTGACTGCACGGGTCTTGGCAAGCCCCGGAAGCCCCTCGACCAGCAGATGCCCGTTTGCAAGCAGCCCCATCACCATCCGCTCGACAATATGCTCCTGCCCAATAACCGATTCATTCATGTGCTTTTGCAGCAGCGCTATCCCCTCTTGTGCTGTCATACACGCTCCTTCTGTTTCATAAGACCCCACCATGCACCGATCCGTGCCAATTGCGACTGTATCGTATAAGCATATGGGTTAAAATATTGTAGCATATTCATACGGAACTTATGGAGAAGCATATG
Source organism: Sulfurovum sp. (assembly GCA_027046415.1). Classification (GTDB taxonomy): domain Bacteria; phylum Campylobacterota; class Campylobacteria; order Campylobacterales; family Sulfurovaceae; genus Sulfurovum. Next base: position 595 of record JALTYW010000167.1, on the reverse strand, counting down.
AGAAAACTGTTTATCTACTTTTGTTTCGCTCTTTTACTACTCACACAGACACTCTCCGCCAAAGACTACACCAAAAAAAGAGATGTTCAAAAATTTATCCGACACATGTCAAAAGCACACCATTTCAGCAAAAAAGAGCTGACCCGGCTCTTTTCTCATGTGCGCTACCAAAAAAAAGCGCTGGCTGTTTACGTACCTTCACTTCGTCCCAAGATCAGAAAAACCTATGCCAAACCAAGAAAAAGACAGGGCTCATGGGACAGATATGAGCATGTTTTTCTCAAAGAGTCAAAAGTACGTAAAGGGGTGGCTTTTATGCATGCACAGCGCCATTGGCTGCAAAAGGCCTACCGGCGCTACGGGGTCGAGCCTGAGTACATTGCCGCCATCATCGGCATAGAGAGCCACTACGGGGTCAACCGCGGGAAATTCCCCGTTTTCGATACCCTAACCACTCTGGCATTCGAGAAGAACAGACGGCAGCGTTTCTACCGCAAAGAGCTTGAAGCCTTTTTGCTGATGACACGACGCGAAAAGGTCAACCCCAAAAATGTCAGAGGCTCCTACGCAGGGGCGATAGGACTTGGACAGTTCA
>JALTYW010000166.1:815-2428 GCA_027046415.1 Sulfurovum sp. | reverse complement strand
TGCAATATAGAGCCGGTGTCCAATGATGCCTGCTTTTTGGTAGAGTGCCTGATAGTTCCCCTCTGGTGCTGTCAGGAAAACTGCCAGTGCTCCCTGCGCAGCAAGATTGTACTGCTCCAGACAGAGATAGCCTGCCTTGTGATGAAAATCCCCATATTTGATATATTCACCATCCTTGTAAATCCCCAAGGGCATATCCAGCACACGGTTTACCACCACATAAACACGAACCTCCTCATCACAGTCACTCAGTACCGGCTGTGACAGAACCTCCATCAGATAGGAAAACTGCCCTTTTGTGATGGCTTCCGGCTCAAACGCACGCTGTGAACGACGATGAAATATGGTCTCTTGCAGTTTTTCAGGAAGGTAGGAAAAACGGGGCGGTTTCAACATCTGCCTGCACCCCTCAAGGGTACAGCTTTGCCGATAGGCTCTCTCAATGGTTTCATTTGGCTCAAACGTCCGGGAGGCATCGACATACGGCAATGCAAATTCAACAGGTGTCACACTGCTGCCCCGTACAGGTACCGTTACACTTGCCGCTGCGGTAAACCACTCCCTGCCTTCAAAGCCAAACATACGATTCAACATTGCCCTGTCGATATCGTATCGCACCACCGCAGCATGCGGTTTGAGCAGTGCCGCCACTTCAATGGCACCGAGGATATGCCCCGCATCGAGCAGACAGTAGCGAAATGCACGGTTTTTGTATTTCCATGCCGAACGCCAATAGACAGAAGAGACCAGAAAGAGGTACCCTTGCATCTGTTCACGGTATCCAAGATACGGCTCCAGTCCCTCATCTTCTTCCAGCTGCACCAAAAGTGTCACTGCCGACGCAGCGACATCATAATGGTAGATGCCGTTTGGCTTCCCCGCCACACCGCGAATCTGCAGATAGATCTCATTGGGGTAAAGTGCGCCTGCACTGGGATTCATCCGAAGGTAGTACTCGACACCGGGGTAACTCTTTTTGGCATTGATGCCGGCAATGTGGTACAAAAAACGCTCTTCGTCCTCCTCCAAATCGAACCGGTAACGGGTATAGGTTTCCGGATACTGTTTAAAGACACTAGGCTGATCCTCCCATCTGAGCTGGTTGGGGTGTTCTCTTACCGAGGCATAAGAGTGCTTGGTCGCCCCATGATACCAAAACATCACATCTCCTCAAACACGGCAGCGTGCTGTAGTTTCAACATCTCTATTTTTTCACACGCCCGTATAAAAAATTCGGCATGTACTATATCAGGAGTGCAACACCCTTTATGGCGTTCATACGATGCCAGTACCCGCCTTGCCCTCTCAGCCGCCTGCGGACGGGCGCGCTTGAGGTGTTCAAAAGCAACGGCACCGTTGATCAAGCCTTTGACAAGATTGGCAAGCGGGTCTTTGCGAAGCCGCAGCGAATGCCACGCCTCCTCGAGCACCTCATGCGCCTCGAAATACTCCTGTCCCTCCAGAAGCTGTAGATATGCCCGCAGTGCACCTTCCAAATCCTCATTCATCTTCAGCATAGCTCCCCCTTAGGGTAGAAGCGCTTGACAATATAGCCATCCACACTGTACTCGTCATCCGTGTCGAAGGTATAGGCTTCCAGATGATCATTCAAA
>JALTYW010000166.1:0-805 GCA_027046415.1 Sulfurovum sp. | reverse complement strand
GTCATTCAAAATTGCAGAGAGGTACTGCAGTCTCTCTTCAGGGGTGATCTTTGGCAGCTCTTTTTTAAGGAAACTGTACAGATCCTCTTTCTGCAGCTGTGCTTTGGTATGCAGTTTCAAAATATTACCGATACTCAGATCTACTTCTGCCATGTGTGTACTCCTTGTTGTGCCGTATCTTTGTATGCATCGATTTTCATGATTAGTGCTTCAATCGATGCCGCATGAGCAAAACAGCTTGTGTGTGAACAGGCAAGATACTCACTGCTCTCTTCAGGCTGACTTAAAATGAACGGATACCTTATACTGTCAATCTTCTCTTGTGCTTCCAAAAGTCGCATTTTGTCTGCATGCAGCAGCACATCCCCCCGTTTCAAACGTACCAAAAGCGATACAAGTGCCGGAGACTCGGAGGGCTTTACCGCCGCGGAGGCACTCTTTTGTACAAGATCATACCAGTGCGCTTTGCCGCCAATTTCAGAGAGTGTCAACAGACTATGAAGCATCACGCTGAGCGGCGAGGTATAGTAACGGTCATCAAAATCGGCTCGGGCAATTCCCTCACTGTCAAGGTACCATCCCCCTTTTTTATAAAAACGCTTCAACGCTGCAGATGCCAACAGGAGAGCCCGATCGAGATAGACCTTTTTGTAAGTGCGTTCATACGCCCCAACATACGCTTTCGTCAAAAAAGCATAATCTTCCAAAAGCCCCTCCTGCTTCGGTATGGCATCGGGCAGTGCCTGATGATAGAGCACACCTTTGTTGTACATACGTCTCCATAACGCATCCAGAGATGCTTCCG
>JALTYW010000165.1 GCA_027046415.1 Sulfurovum sp. | reverse complement strand
GATGGTACGTGCCTGTCGTTTGGTGGTATCGGGCTGTCTTAGAAAACGCCAGATGTAGTAGTCTTTTTCAATGCTCAGAGGCATGTGGTGTACCTGGCTGTAGCTGAAGTGCTTGGCATGCAGCGGCTGCAGGAGCCACAGCACAAGCAGAAGTCCGAAAAAGCGTTTTATGACAGTCTCTGTTTTCATGCTTATCCGAGGAAAAGACGCATCATGAAAATATCGATGAACTGCAAGCCTAAAATAATGATGATCGGAGAGAGGTCGAGACCTGAAATGATCACGAACGGGAACTTGCGTCTGATCCACATGTAGACAGGCTCTGTCAGACGGTAAAGTGCCTGAACAATCGGGTTGCTCGGGTCTGGACGTACAAAGCTCAGTAGTGCTGAGATGATGATGATCCAGATATACAGGTTGATGACCATATGGACAAGTTGAACGATTGAGTAGATAAATGCATCTATCATGAGATAACCTCCAGTAGGTAAGATTTGATGTGGGGATAGAGGGTGTCAAGGGCTGGTCCCTCTGTGCTGTTCGTAAGCAGCTTTCTCAGCGGTAGAGCAAGAGCATCGCCTGAAAGCCCGCTCTCTTTGACAAGGTATGCTTCAAAGGTTTCATAGCTATCAAGCATGGGCGCTTCCCATATAATATTTTTTAATATGCTCATCTTTTCGCCCATTTCACCGTCAAACGATTTGGGTGAAAAGAAAGGGCGTATGGCAGCTTCGAGTTCGCTCACGGTACTGGCTTTCTCCTCTTCGAGGTAGACTTTTGCCAGTTTCCCAATGGCGGCATCGGCAAACCCAAAGAGCATTGAGAGCTGTCTGTCATCCATCTTTAGTAGATGTTCACGGTTGAGCTTGCGCAATGTTTCCATCTCAAACACTGCCGGGGTCTTTGGTACCTGTGCAAGGTCAAACCACGCTATGGCTTCGGGCAAGGTAAAGAAGGTCTGCTCACTTTTAGGGTTGCTAAGCAGAAGAAGGTAGTTGATGATGGCATCGGGGATGTACCCCTCTTTAAAAAGCTGCTTTAGTGACGGTGCATTTTCAATGTTTGGAAGATGCGCATAGTCGGTATTCCCCGTGTAACCCAGTGCTGTTTTGATGTGTATCTCTTTGGGTGTGTTGCCGATGTGCCATGCATGCCGGATGACAGTGCTGATGTTGCTGAGCATGTCGTCACAGGCAGAGGCAAAGAGGGCGGTAGGTGTGGCATCACTGCCCAGTATTACGGGCTCTCCCGTCTCTTCCGGTATTGCATTATATTCCCCAAAGATGATGTCATTAAAGCAGATCGTTTCTTTGGGGGCTTTGAGGCGCACCACAAAGGGGGTACCCTCTGCCTTGAGACGGCTGTAGGCATCTTCTGTCATCTGAGCACATGTTCCGCTGCAGGTGCTGCTGTCGGTATTGGTACAGGTACAGACGAAGGCTTTCTGCTCTTCAAGGAGCCTGAGCGCAAGCGTCTGGTGGATGCTTTGGTGTTCGCTCTGATGATAGACCTGATCATGTGTCAGAGAAAACTTCTCCAAAATCTGCATGAACTCGGTATCTTTGCCTTCGATGTTGCGTACTTTGTCGGTGTCGTCCATACGTACCAGAAAAGGCTCACCGCGTTTTTGGGCGACAATGAAGTTCACGATGGCGATACGCAAATCGTCAATGGTCATATCACCTGTGGGGGAAAGGGCAAATCTCAGCATGCATACAACTCCATAATCTTTTGAAGTGATATTATAATAGGTTTAGATTAATTGTACCAACTGATTCAAGGGCACCTCTAATACCTCCAGGCACCCATAACATTGCTAGCTTTGTTCTAGGCAAGGCACACTTTACAGACCTAGCCGTAGCTAAGTCGAAAAAGTGTAACGCCGCATAGGGCTAAGCTGGCATTGCCCGAAGGGTGGGCTTTGCAGACGCGATCTTTCACAAGATGCTTCCATCATCTTAGCTTTGGCTAGGACTTGAAAGCCTCTTGCAAAACCTCACATCTGCAAAGCCCATTATGAGTGTCTGGAGGTATTAGAGGTGCCCTTAACTCTATTTCGATAAAATACGTCCATAATTATGAAGACACAACAACCCCTATGGGATTGTTTGCAAATGGTAATAAACACAAGGTTGAAACAAAATGAGTGAAACTAAAAAAGATTTTCTACGCGCCATTGTTGAAGAGGATTTGAAAGCGGGCAAATATGAGGCGGTGCATACCCGTTTTCCTCCTGAACCCAACGGCTTTCCGCACATCGGGCATGCCAAGTCGATCGTACTGAACTTTGGTATTGCGCGGGACTTCAAAGGGCAGTGTAACCTTAGAATGGACGATACCGACCCGACCAAAGAGGATATGAAGTATGTCGAAGCGCTCAAAGATGCGGTCAAGTGGCTTGGGTTTGAGTGGGGCAAGAAGGTTTACTTTACCTCTGAC
>JALTYW010000164.1 GCA_027046415.1 Sulfurovum sp. | reverse complement strand
AGACTGACAAAGAGAAAAAAGAAGAGACGGTGTCTGATACGCTCATCTTCCGGAGCCTTACTCCAGTATGCAATGGTGTCTTCAAAATGATAGCGTTTCTTTTGGGTAGTATCAAATGCTTCAAATGTTTCATATTTTGCCTGTTGCAGTGCATCTTGGCTATAGGTATATCCGTAGCCGTTTTTAAGGAGCAGGGATGTTTGTCTGTTTTGTTTGTGCATATATCCTTTTTTTGCAGCAAAAAACTGTTCGTTATTCATATCGGTACGGTTGTAGATGACAAGGTCTTTAAAGGTATTGTCATCACTCTTCTCCTTGACATAGATGTAGTAGTCCCCAAACTTCTGACCGAGCTTCCCCGGCACAATGTTGAGTTTCGCTTCCGCTTTTTTCTCCTCTTTGAACGAGTTGTAGAGCTGTTTGCTCATCGGCATGGCAAGAAATGAAATCACAAGCATGAGTAAGGAGAAGAGAATACTGACCACCAGAAGTCCTCGAAGAATACGGTTCGCTTTCAACCCCAGTGCATACAGTGCAATGAGTTCATTGTCGGTAGAAAGCTTGATAAGAACATTTGTCAGTGCAGCAATAAATGAGAGCGGAAGTGTATAGAAGACGATATTGGGGATGGAGTAGCTGTAGAGCTGAATAAGTTCAGGAAAAGTAAGTTGTATCTGTGCAGTCAATGCGGCGATCTTTACAAGGTATACAAGAGATATGATGAGGAAAAATGGCAGAAAGATCGTGAGAAACGAACGTGTGAAGTTTTCTGATATATACCCTCTGATGCTAACCATAGATCACCTTCTCAAGCAGTTGCAGGGTTTGTGTGTCATATACATAGACAATAAAGGTCGCCATTGCAAGAAAAGGGACAAATGGAACCCCACTCTCTCTATGAATGAGTGAAGGAACAATGGCGAGGATCGCAGAGAAGAAGAGTGCGGCAAAAAAGTTTGGAAATCCAAGCAGTGCTCCCATTGTACCGGCAACAATGACATCTGCACCACCCATGGCCTGACGACCTGCTATGAGAGAGGAGAAGAGTCCAATAAGGTAGAGCCCGCCTGCGGCGATGGCAGCGTACATAGCCGCATGGAGAAAATCCGGCTGGATCAGGGCAAAAAGAAGCGCTGCGAAATTGACATTGTCAGGTACAGCCATATATTTGAAGTCTATCATCACAAGAGCAAAGAGTGCTGCAAAGCTGAAAGCGACAAAAGGAAGGTACCAGACGAGTCCAAGTTTGAAGTAGAGGATGACAAAAAGAATACCGGTAATCAGCTCGACAAGGGGGTATTGTTTGGCAATGGGGGCATGACAGAAAGCACATTTTCCTTTCAAAAAAAGCCAGGAAAGCACCGGAATGTTGTGATACCACTTAAGCGGGGTTTTGCAGTGTTGGCAGTGGGATGCCGGAAAAGCGATATTCTCCCCTTTAGGGATACGGTAGATGATTACATTTAGAAAAGAGCCGATCATGGTTCCAAAGATAAAAACAAGTACTGCTATTGCCAGTGTTGTTGTCATGACAAGCCTCCAAAACGTCTGTTTCTGTTTTGGAAATCTGTTACGATTGCATCAAGTTCCTCTACAGTAAAGTCCGGCCAGAGTGTTTCGGTAAAGTATAGTTCAGCATAAGAGATTTGCCATAGCAGATAGTTGGATACACGTTCTTCCCCGCTGGTGCGGATCAGCAGGTCTATATCACTGTAGGGTGTCTGCAATGCTGCTGAGATATCTGCTTCAGTGAGCTCTTCCTTTCCTGAAGCAATCAAGCTGTTGACTGCATGGGTGATCTCTGCTCTTCCTCCGTAGTTAAGTGCCAAAATATGGGTAAGGTCTGTGTTGTGCTGTGTTGCCTCTTCTGTGATACGGATACGCTCTTGAAGTTTGGAGGAAAATGCCTTGATGTCGCCTATGGCAAGAAACTTGACGTTGTTCTCCTGATAGGTGGTAAGCTCTTTTTGCAGATAGCGGTCGAGCAGACGCATGAGAAAATCTACTTCAAGTTTGGGGCGTTTCCAGTTTTCGGTACTGAAAGCATAGAAAGTCACAGTCTCTATCTCTGGATGCTTGGCACAGTAGCGTGTGACATCACGAATAATCTCTGCACCCTTCTCATGCCCTTTGGTACGGGCAAGACCGCGCTGTGCTGCCCAGCGTCCGTTGCCGTCCATGATGATAGCAAGGTTTTTCAGTGGTGTTTTAGTCATCGGCAAGCACTTTCGCGTGGTCGAGTATCTTCTGTGCAAGGGTTGTTTTGTCTGCTCTGCCAAGCGGTGCTGTCTCATCTGTGGTGATGAACGTAATCTCGTTTTCATTCCCGCCAAAACTTTTGGCATCTTCAAGCAGGTTGTAGCAGACGCCATCTACCTCTTTTTGCTGCAGCAGCGCTTTGGCATTTTCGAGCCCTTGGACACTGTCCATCTCTGCTTTGAATGCAACGGTACGGATGCCGTCTTTGTTCAGAGAAGAGAGAATATCCGGTGTCT
>JALTYW010000163.1:29957-41317 GCA_027046415.1 Sulfurovum sp. | reverse complement strand
TCAGAAACAAGTACGGCAACAGAGCCGTAAGTAAAAAGAGGGCGATGGTTGCGATGGCAAAGGCGCTGAAATCGGGTGAAGCAGTAGGGCTTCTGATAGACCAGAAAGCCGGAGAGATCAACAGTGCCAAAGTGGACTTTTTCGGAATGCCTGCCGAGACAACTACCTCTGTGGCGATGCTCAAACTTAAATTTGATCCGACAGTCGTTCCTATTTTTATTGCAAGAGAGTCCAGAGGCAAATACCGTATGCATGTGGGAGCACCGATTGAATACAGAGCAGAGGAGATAGCAGATAAAGAAGAGAAACTTGCGGCTATGACCCAAACATATACCCAGGTGATAGAATCGATGATCCGAAAATATCCCTCCCAGTGGTTCTGGATGCACAACAGGTGGCGGCGATGAGTGAACGTATGTTGATACTCAGTGACGGCAGGGCCGGGCATGAAAGCCAGTCTGTGGCACTGGCGAAACATCTTGGTATGGGGTATGATCTATGCAGGGTAGAGCCGCGTTTTGGCTGGAGCAAAGCGGCTGCATTGCTGCTTGACAGGCTGAGTATCTATCTGTCTGGACTCTTCAGTGTGGGAAAGCTGCCACAGTCTTCGTACAGTTATGTTGTCGGTGCCGGATCAACCACCTACTACCCGGTCAAAGTGCTGGCAAACAAGTTGGGTGCCACATCGGTAGCGATGATGCTTCCCAAAGGCTTTCGCTACAATTTTGACCTGATACTGGCACAGGGGCATGACGATCCGCCCAAACAGCCAAACATCAAGACGCTTCCGGTCAATCTTACGTATGTTCAGCCGCAGGGTATTTTTCAAAAAAAACAAAAACCTGTTGTGGGCATTGTTATAGGCGGAGAGAATGATACCTATGCCATGAGCAGGGGACGCATAGAGGCTTTTCTCGATGAGATCGCTGCGCGCTATAAAGAGAGCCATACCATTGCCGTGACCACCTCTCCCAGAACACCAAAAGAGATCGAAGCACTGGTTGCCTCCTACGGTTTTGATTATACGCTGATTTACTCTGAATGTCAGGAGAATCCTATTCCCGATTTTCTGGCGGCTGCCGAGGTGGTGTTTGTCACTGCCGACAGTACCTCGATGATCTCCGAAGCGGTCAGTTTTGGAAAGAGTGCAGTCATTGTGCTGCCGCTTGAAGCGCAAAAAGAGAGCAAGTATCAAACCTTTGTCGAGATGCTGGAGAAGGGAGAGTATCTTCACATTTATGACGGATCGATCAAATACCGTTCACGAAAAGTCGATCTCTCCCGTGCACTCAAAAAGGTCTTTGCGTGAAGATCGTGCAGATGCTCCCGGAACTCAATGAAGGCGGGGTTGAACGGGGAGTAGTGGAGCTCAGCCGGGAACTGGTCAAACAGGGGCATGAGAGTATTGTAATGAGTGCAGGGGGCAGACTGGTCGAACAGTTAGAAAAGGAGGGGAGCAAGCACATTGCCATAGACCTCTGCTCCAAAAACCCTCTGAGTGCACCTTTGCGCATGTTGCAACTGCGTAAACAACTCAAAGTACTCAAACCCGATGTGCTCCATGCGCGCAGCCGTGTCCCTGCCTGGCTGGCATACTGGGCGAACTGGTCGCTGCATATTCCGTTTGTGACAACGGTGCACGGATTTAACAGTGTTAGTGCCTACAGTGCCGTCATGACCAGAGGGGAGCGTGTTATCTGTGTCAGCGGTGCGATCAAAGCATATATCCAAAAGCACTACCATACACCTGAAGAGAAGATCAGCGTGATTCCCCGGGGTATTGATTTGGAAAAGTTCAACCCTGAGCATGTTGATCACGCTTTTATGGATGCTTTCATAGAAAAGTTTGACCTGAAGGGCAAAACGGTTGTCACTACGGTCGGAAGGATTACACAGCTTAAAGATCTGGAGACGTTTATCCGTGCAGTATCGAAAGTGCATCGGCATATACCCGATCTTGCTGCACTGATAGTAGGTGGAGTACGTGAGGATAAGCAGGACTATTTTGCCTCACTCAAAGCACTCGTCAGAGAGCTCGGCTTGGAAAATGTGGTGCATTTTACCGGTTCACAAAGCAAGGTAGCCGAGATCTATGCACTGAGCGATGTCGTGGTCAGCAGTTCCAAAAAACCAGAGAGTTTTGGCAGGAGTGTGGCTGAAGCGATCGCCATGAATACCCCCGTGGTCGCCACTGGACACGGTGGGGTGCTCGACATCATTCAGGAAGGAGTCAACGGCTATTTCTATACACCTGAGGATGATGAGATTCTGAGCCAAAAGATCATAGCGGCACAGGCGTTACGATTTGACGGATATGGCTATATCTCGGAGCACTTTTCGTTGGAGCAGATGGTAGCAAAGACACTGGAGGTGTACCATGCTTTACAGTAGTGTGGCACTTGGTCTGCTTGCGGCTTACTTCTCCTACCGTTATGCATGGTGGAAAAGGGCGGTAAATTACGATTACCCCCGCATTTTGATGTACCACATGATACGCGAGGCGATACCGGGCAAAAAGTTCAACTCCTTGCGTGTATCGCCGAAAGCCTTTGAAGCACAGATTGCCTACCTTGCCCAAAAGGGGTGGCACTCCTTTACAATGTCAGAAGCGTTTGAAAAGCGGCATGCGCTGCCCAAAAAGAGTGTGGTCATTACCTTTGACGACGGCTACCGTGACAACCTGACTCATGCGCTGCCCATTCTTGAGAAGTACGGCTTCAAAGCGACCATATATCTGGTCAATGACCGGCATGAGAGAGACTGGTCGGGGTACCGAAAAGCCAAAAACAGTGGTGCGGGGCTCAAAGAGGAGCCGAAACTGAGTGATGATGAGGTACGAAAACTGCTTGCGAGCGGATACATTGAGATTGGGGCGCATACACTGACCCATGCCAATCTGCCAGCCCTTGACGATGCAACAAGCAGTGAAGAGATATGCCGCTCCAAAAGAGAGATAGAAGAAACATTTTCAACAGCGTGCAAAAGTTTCGCCTACCCTTTCGGGCTTTATGGGGAACGGGAAAAAGGGTATGCCAAGGCATGCGGTTATACCCATGCAGTCACTACCCACACAGGCATTGCCGATCTTGCTGTCTGTGACCCGTACGAGATACCGCGTGTAACGATCAGCGGTAAAGACAACTTTTTGGCGTTTTGGCTGAAACTGCGAACCGGAAGACGCGGGGTGAAAAAATGAAAATTTGCCATATTCTTGCCGGTAATGAAGAGGGCGGGCTGGAAAACCATGTCGAAATGTTGTGCAATGCGCTTGTCCAAAAGAAAGAGTATGAGATCCACCTCATAGCCCACGAAAAGTATCGTGACCGTTTTGATTCGAAAGTGCAGTTTCATGCGCTCGATCTTTCAAAAGGCAGAAAGAACCCTCTGCTGCTTTTAAATCTGTGGCGGACTATCAGGCAGATTGATCCCGATATTATTCATGCCCATGCCAACAAAGCAGTCGCGATGATCGCGACACTGCGACCATTTTTGCCCAAGAAGATCAAAAGGGTTGCCACGCTTCATTCACAAAAGAGAAACCTGAAAAGTTTTGAAACGTTTGATTATGTCATCGGGGTATCACGAAGTGTCATTGCACCGTTGAAGATGCAGGCAAAAAGTGTTGTCTATAACGGTATTGCGATTCCTGAAATTGATGAAAATCCTGACTACCTTAAAGCATTCGGCATCGATGGCGGCTTTGTGCTGTGTGCGGTAGGACGGCTGGAGAGAGTGAAGAACTTTGAACTGCTGCTGCATGCGATCAAAGCGTTGGATGTCACGCTGCTTTTGGTGGGCGATGGGAGCCAAAAAGAGAAACTGCAAGCGTTGGCAGAGAGGTTACAGATAGAACATAAAGTCCGCTTTACCGGTTTCAGGGACGATGTGCCAGCACTGCTCTACCACTCCGACCTGTGTGTTATCAGCTCCCAGCGGGAGGGGTTCTCCTATGTGATGGCTGAAGCGTTGCTGTTAGAGCGTCCGGTTGTCTCGACTGATGTGGCGGATATGAAGTATATCTTGCCGAAAGGGTGTGTGGTACCGTGTGATGATGTACAGAAACTTGCTGCACAAATTGCCTATGTGCAATCCCATTATGAGAGGGTGATTGAGTCGTACCAAAACGCTTTTGCATTTGCCAAAACACACTTTACGCTTGAAGCGATGGTTACGGGTACACAGAAAGTTTATGATGAGGTAGGCAGACCATGAAACATATATGGGTGCTCAGTGATGGGAAACCGGGACATTACAACCAGAGTCTGGCAGTTGCTGGGGCACTTGAGACTTTGACTCCTACGACAGTAACTACAATACCGCTGCGAGTAAAAAGTGTGGGCAAGTACCTGCTTCGGGGGCTGCTGAACAGAAAGTGGGGAAGATGGATGCTTAAACATCTCTTCTCTCCCAACGTTGCAACACTGTTTTATGATGTCAACCTGCCTGAGGGCAGACCTGACATTGTGGTCTCATCCGGCAAAGACACATCGATGCTCAATGCCCTGCTTGGTCTTTGGTACGGGTCAAAAACGCTTTATGTGGGACACCCCAAAAAACTTGACAACAAGCTCTTTACACATGTGGTGACAGTGCTTGATCTCGGGTTTGACAATCAGATTGTGCTCGATGTCGCACCGACACTGCCCTACAGGGGTGACATTGAAGCATTCTGCAACAAGTACAAACTGGACCCAAAAGCACGTTACTGGAGCCTGCTGATCGGGGGTGACGGTGCGGGGTACCATTACACCCAAAAAGAGATAGAAGCACTGATTAAGTTTGTCAATGGCACAGCAGATCAGGTACAGTGGCTTATTACCACCTCCAGAAGAACACCCAAAGCTTTTGAAATGCAGATGCAGGAACAGATGAAAACAGCGGTTTTTGTTGCCTATAATCAAAAGCCTGAAAAGGTCATTGGTGGATTTTTGGCACTCAGTGAGCGGGTGTTTGTGACAGAAGAGAGTGCTTCAATGGTAAGTGAAGCGGTCGCTTCAGGCAAACCGGTGGTGACACTCTATCCGGCATCCGGTGCTGCTGAAGATGATTATCGTAAGATTTTGGAAAAATTTGAAAACAGGTCTCTTTTACAACGACAATCTATTGAAATGTTGGAGGGGTTGACGGGGATATCAGTACACCATATGGATAATTTAACTGTCTACAAATCACTTGTTGAACAAATAGCCTGTGTTATCGAGGAGAAAAAATAATGAAAATCGCTTATTTTATCAATACCTTTAACTCTATCAACTGGGGTGGACAGGCAACTTCAAATGCAATTCAATATATGCTTTCAAAACAGTATCCTGAAGCTGAGTTTGTGCCTTTGGATATGCCTCAGCTTCCCTTTAAAAAAATGAAAATATTTCGAAAATATTATGAGCAGGAGTTGATCCGTGCAATCATGAAAGACCAGACAAAAGATGTCTTTTATTTTCTTAAAAAGATGAATATTCCTTCAAATATTTTCGAAACGTTTACCCATATCTGTTTTAACGGAGAAGGGGCGATTCATGCAAAGTCCGGACACATTGTTGTTTTTATGGGGTTACTGTATATCGCGAAAAAACAGGGTAAAGTGGTCGCTTCGGTTAATCAGACAATTGATTTAAAGCACAACAAGCGTTTGGAATTGCTTATTCAAAAAGTCTACAATACACTTGACTTTGTAGCGGTAAGAGAACCGGTTTCGCTGACTTATGCCAAAAATATTGGTATTTCAGGTGTTCACTTGATTCCTGATGCTGTCTATGGATTGCCTGAGTTGACAGATGATATTATAGAAGAGAGAGTATCAAAGTTTTCACTTCCAAAAGAGTATGTTGCCGTAACCGGTTCATCTATTCTGAAAAGAGACAGTATTTCGTTAGCATATATGAAGCATCTCATTACAACTATTCAAAAGAATATCGACCTTCCGATCGTTTTTATGGCAAATGCCAAGACAGATATCTGGCTTGCACACCGACTGCAAAAAGAGTTTGGCTTTATGATTGTGGAACCTCCTGTAAAATTTATGGATGCTATTGCAATCATTGCACGATCGAAGGTATTGATCGGAGGACGTCAGCACCCTAATATCTTTGCATATATGTACAAAGTACCATTTATCCCGTTTAAGGGCAATACATTTAAAAACGATGGTGTTGTCGCTTTGCAAAACTACCCTCTAAAGCCACTTGAGTGGGACAGCGGTGAGGATAAGTTGAAAAGGTCTCTTGAAAGGATTGAGGAAGGGATCTCGTTTAATAAAATTAAAATTGAACACTTTTCTATCTTTCCCGAGCATCATACAGCTAAGAAACGTTCAAAAAAACTTGCTATTGTCGTTACAAACCTTGCCAGCAGCGGAGCAGAGAAAATTGCTTTGACTCAGGCAAAACTTTTCCGTGAATATGGACATGAGGTTGTACTTTTTTTGGTGGATAATATCAAAAAATACGATACTTCCGATTGTGATTTTAAAATAGAGACTTTATCTCAGGGAAAAAATACCTACAAAGTATTGGGCAAGGTTGGTGACAGAATCTATGCAGAGATACTCAAAGTAAAAATGAATGAGTACGGTACATTTGATCTTGTAATCTCCAACCTTCCCCGCGCAGACAGAGTGGTCAAAATGTTGGATCACCCCAACAAATATTATGTTATTCATACCTCCTACAAAACAGAACTGGAAAAGTTTGCAAACAAACGCAGCGGCAAAAAATCGAAGCTTTACAGATATTTGTATGAAGGGGAAAATGTCATTACAGTCTCAAAAGAGATTGTATCTGACCTTGATCAGCTTCAGATTCCCTACAAGAAAGCAATGACCATATACAACCCGTTCTCTTTTGAAGAGATAAGAAGCAAGGGAGAAGAGACGATCGATCTGGATTTTGACTATATCATTTCACCTACGGCATTTCGTAAAGAGAAGCGGTACGATGTAATGCTCGATGCTTTTAAGCAGGTAAAGCACCCGGTCAAACTTCTCATTTTGGCAAATCCTGATTCAAAACTTGAAGCAATGATACGTGAGAGAGGGCTTGAAGAGAGGGTAGTGATGCTTGGTTTCCAGCAAAATCCATACAAGTATATCAAACAGGCAAAACTGCTTGTTCTCTCTTCGGAGCGCGAAGGGCTGCCGACAGTAATGATCGAATCATTAATTTTGGGTACACCGGTGGTGGCTACAAACTGTCCTACCGGACCGAGTGAAATTCTTACAGAAGAGCTGGCGCATTGGCTTGTGCCAGTGAATGATCCTGCTGCACTTGCACAAAAGATCGATGAAGCACTTGAAACAGATATAGACATAGATGAAAGCATACTTGAAAAGTTCAACAAGCATACTGTGTATGAACAGTTGTGCTCTCTTATGGTGTGAGGCTATCTTCAGTTTCCATTCGGTGTTGTGCAAACAGCAATCCTGCAAAGAGAGCAAAGAAGCTTAATGGACGATTGAGATGGAACATCGCATCGATCAGTGATGTCAGGATGAATGTTGTTGCAAAAAGGTATTGTACTGTTCTAAAAAAGTTTGACTGGATCTTTAACCGTCCAACTGCAAAGAGCAGCGCTATATAGGCAAAGAGCCCAAAAATACCGGCGATGACAGCAAATTCCGCATACTGGTTGTGATAGTGTACCAAAAACCGTACATAGATACGTTCAGGATATTTCTTGTTAACTATCTTTTCTTTTTCACTCAAGTAGTCACCCACACCGACACCTGTTATCGGATGCTGCAAAACAATATCTTTTGCTACGATATTCAACCCGACTCTGGCGCCAAGTGAGGTATTGTAGGAGAGGTGCGTAAGGTTTTTTTGGGTGATTTCCATTTTGCTTCTAAACTGTGGACTGAGGGTAAATGCAGTATAGAAGATGCCTCCAAACAGTGTCAGTGCAATGAGTATGGAGGGCAGTGTTGCTTTGAATCGGCGTATGAGTACGATCATCAGAAGTATAAAGAAGAGCAGCTGTCCTGCACGACCGATATTGATGAAAAGGTTGACAGTAAAGAACAGCCAAAGTGTACTGTAGGCTATACGCAGTTTTGGATTTTGTGCAGTAAGCAGCAAGTCGGTAAGTATGGCAATAGTAAAAGATAGAAATATACTGTATAGAGTGTGGTGCATGAAAGGGGAAGCACCTTCTGATATATATTTTTCAAAAGGAATCAGATGGAAATAGACTGCATATGAGCCCAATACACTAATGAATGTTCCTGCCAAAAAAGCAAAAAGAAGCGGTTTGACAAATGTTTTCTTGAGTGAAGTAAAGAGAGCGAACATCGGCAGCAGGTACCAGTAGCGTGTAATATATTTCGCACCGAACTTCAGGTTTTCCGGTGATGTCCAGAGCAAAGAGAGTGCAAGAATGAACAGAAAAATCCCAAATATGATAAAAAAAGGTTCTTTTTTGATCAGGGAGAATTTCTGTATCAGATTGCCTTCAAGAAACCATACCAGCATGATTAGCGGTGCGATGATGCGGATCATCTCCAAAGAGAAGGGAATGACAAAAGCGTATGCAACAAAAAGTATCTGTAGCAGCATTGTGTAATTGAGTGAACGCACAGCCATTCCTATTTTGGATTATGGGTATGATTTTACCACAGAGGTAGTTGCAAGTTGTTTGAATTGCAGAAAACTTTACAACATTATTGTATAATCTGACAACGATAGTTACTAAGGGATTTGAAGATTGAAACAGCTATTTACTTACTTTTTCCCCTATATGAAATCCTATAAAAGAGAGTTTCTCTTTGCGATTCTCGGTATGATCGCTGTGGCTGTGGGAACAACCGCTTCGGCACACCTGCTCAAGCCGACACTTGACGATGTCTTTATCAACAAAGACAGAGAGATGCTGATGCTGATCCCCTTTGCCATCGTTGGCGTATTTCTGCTTAAATCAGTCGGGAAATATGTGCAGACCTACTATACCATTTATATCGGTAACGATATTGTCCGTAAGATACGCAACAAACTTTCCATGCACCTCATGGGGCAGGATATGGCATATCTCAACCGTATGCGTAACGGGGAACTGTTAAGCAGAACCACCAATGACATAGCCCGTATCCAAAACGTGGTTTCCAATCTGATACCCTCAGTGTTGATCAATGCAATGCTGATCGTAACACTGACTGTCTATGTGGTCTATATGAGTCCGAAATTGGCATTTTATTTTCTGGTAGTTATGCCGCTGGCACTCCTACCGCTTCAAATGCTTGCAAAGAAGATGAAGAAGTATTCGACACGTTCACAGGAGAGCAATGCGGATCTGACAGCACGCCTGACAGAGATCTTTAACAATATGGAGATCATCAAGTCCAATTCCTCCCAGCAGTATGAACAGAAAAAGTTTACTGATGAGAATATGAACTTCTTCAAACTCTCTATGAAACAGAGCAAAACTAATGCACTGGTCAGTCCGGTGCTGGAGTTCTTCGGTTCGATCGCTATTGCCATTGCCATCTATATTGGGGCGAATGAGGTGATAGACGGAAGTATGACGGTAGGAAGCTTTTTTGCGTTTGTTACGGCACTTTTTATGCTCTATGATCCCATTAAAAAACTTTCCAAGGTACATAACCAGATGCAGGATGCACTGGCAGCTACAGAGCGGATAGAAGAGCTGTTTGCTCAGCAGCCTGAGATTGTTTCGGGAACGAAAGTACTTGAGTATATCGAGCGTGTCAGATTTGATGATGTATCGCTTTGCTACGGGGACAAAACAGCACTCTCACACATCGACATCGATGCACACAAAGGCAGGGTTTATGCTTTAGTAGGGGACAGTGGTGCAGGCAAGAGCAGTCTGGTCAACCTTTTGGTACGTTTTTACGATGCAACTTCCGGTACAGTCTACATCAATGATAGTGATATCCGTGACTATACACTTGACTCTTTGCACAAAAAGATCGCCTTTGTTACCCAGCGTATTTTCATTTTTCAGGATACCATTGCCCAAAATGTCGCCTATGGTGAAGCGGTAGATACCAAAAGGGTGGAAGAGGCACTGAAAAAAGCACATGCATGGGATTTTGTTTCAAAGCTTCCTGAGGGTTTAGAGACGCCGCTTGACGAGTTTGGTGTTAACCTAAGCGGCGGACAGCGTCAGCGTATCGCACTGGCAAGAGCACTCTACAAAGAGCCGGATGTGCTTATCCTCGATGAGGCAACCTCGGCACTGGACAACAAAAGCGAACAGGCAATACAGGCAGCCCTTGAAGGGCTGAAGCATGAGATGATCACCTTCATCGTCGCCCACCGCCTCAGCACCATCGAACATGCTGACGAGATACTGGTATTTCATGAAGGTACCATAGAGAGCAGAGGTACCTATACCGAACTTTTAGAAACCTCCGAAGCCTTCCAAAAACTCGCAAAAAAGAAACAGAATTAAGGTTGTAGGATTAGTACGCTCCATCCCGCTTCAATACAACTTTAATTGTTTTGATAAGAATGACAATATCCAGCCAGAGTGACCAGTTAGAGACATACCATTTGTCAGTTTTGACACGAAAGTCGTAGTCAGTGTCACTTCGTCCACTCACCTGCCATAGTCCCGTTATTCCTGGTTTGACCATAAAATAGTACTCGGCATCCTCTTTGTAATAGCGTTCTATCTCCTCCTGAATGACAGGACGGGGACCGACAAAGTTCATTTCTCCTTTGAGGACATTGAAAATCTGCGGCAGTTCATCGAGAGATGTTTTACGTAGGAACGCACCGATTTTGGTTACTCTCGGATCATTTTTGAGTTTAAAACAGGTTTCCCATTCCGCTTTGGCTTCAGGATCTTCCTTTAGCAGCTTGTCAAGGCGTTCTTTTGCATCGGCATACATACTGCGGAACTTGTATGTAGGGATCACTTTTCCGTCCTGCCCAACTCTGTTGTGGGCAAAGAATACCGGCCCTTTAGATTCGCGTTTGATAAGGATGGCAAACAGTCCAATAATCGGTAAAATAAGCGGCAGTAAAAGAATAGCGAGAATATAGTTGTATGTTTGCTGAAAAATACGTCGGTAACGGCTCTTTAAACGATTTTGGTAAACGATAAGGTTGGTACGTGTATTGGAGAGCTCATAGATATGTGAATGGGTGAGGTCGTAGTCATCCATAAGAGGGATGAAGATGACCTCATGTTTTTGTTTGATTTGCGAGGAGAGCAGTTTCTTAAGTGTCTCAGGGTTGCTGCCCTTTGAATTGACAAAAACCGTGGCCGGTTCTTGCCGGGTATCCGGTTTTTCATAGCCAAGGTAGGGGTTACCATATATCTCTGCAGTCAGAAAAGGGTCATTGCCATAAATTTCAGCTTTCTTACGCCATATTCCAAAACGGTAAAGGAGTTTCTTCGTA
>JALTYW010000163.1:0-29947 GCA_027046415.1 Sulfurovum sp. | reverse complement strand
ACCGATAACCAGACGGGAATAGCTTCCAATCAGTTTTGTCATCGCCAGATAGGCAAAAACAAGTATGGCAGAGAAGATGATCGCTTTGAGAATCAGACGGCTTTCGTGCCAAAAATCATATCTGTAGGTATAGATGCCTTCATAGGCGAAAAGTGTTACCGGAATGATATAGATCGGATAAAAGGTAAGGTACGTTTGGTAGGATATTGTATGCAGGTTTAGTGCATCATTGAATGTATTGCGTAAAAGGAAGGCAAGAGAGATTGAAAAGAGTATCATGAGATTGTCAATTATGACAAAAATGACTTTTGCAATAATCTCTTTCACAATTTCAATCTCCTGTGCACGGTATTAATGTTGCTTTATGGCTTATAAACAGTGAACGACAAGGGGTGTTCAACTGTCAGTTATGACGGATAATGGTGGCATTCCCATCGACAAGGATGACTGTTGACTCACTGTGACCGTCAATATGTGAAATCGTTACTTTTGCATTCTCGGAAGTTTTTACAATCTGGTCTCCCGGATATACAGTATAAGGTGCGGAGAGAACCATCTCTATATTGGAGGGCTGGGATACCGACTCGTTATTTGAGGATGATCCTCCTGATCCTCCGCCACACCCGATCATCATTAGAGAGATTGAGAGAGATATAAACAGTTTTTTCATATCGTATCCTTTAGAATGTGATGCCACTAACAGGCACTTGGGTTGTGAACTGGACACTGTTGCTATTGTAATCAACAATAATAGAGTCTTTTTCAATATATGATTTATTCACAAGTACATAAGGGAAGGCATAAAGGCCTGGTGTATCCGGTCCCATAATGGCATTGAACCATACTTGTGCCATCTTGCGGTATCCCGAGTCGTTGGGGTGAGTATTGTCCGCATAGTCACTCGATCTGAGTTTTGCAAGACCGTTCATATCAACGAGTGTCAGGTTGTCTCCGTTTTTGATACGACGACCAACCAGCTCTTTGAGGTTTTCATTGAAATATTTGATATTTCTGTCAGGAACCTCACGGTCGATGATCAGAGCCACATAGACTTTGACAGGAAGGCCGCTTTCCTGCTCGAAAACATCGATCATATCGAGTACTTCGTTGATACCGCTGATCGAAGACTGGTGATCGTTGGTTCCAATATGCAGCAAGACAATGTCGGCGGGGTTTCGTACAAGAAAATCATAGGTTGAGTCTGCAAGGCGGTAGCTGCTCCAGCCCGGGTGTCCTTCATTGTCAGGGTCTATCGGAGGCTGGATATCGGCACCAATCCGCTGTGAACCGACAAAGTCAGCCTCATATCCTGCATCTTGAAGCATATACCAAAGATGTTTTCGATAGCCCCCTCGCTTCCCTTTGGATCTTGGACGCTCCTGATCTGCAACAGTGTCGTCATAGGTGATGGAGTCTCCCATAGGCATTATACGCACTGGTGCGGCATAGACAAGCTGCACTGCGAGAAATATCCAGACAAAAAAGTGTATTTTTACGTGAAAGATTTTCAAGTGATCTCCCTTCTCAATGTTGTGTTTGCTTTAGGCATAGCCTGAAATAATACCCCGTTCTCGATAAGAATATGCTGATGCTATTATCTTTTTGTTAACCTTTATGAAAGTAAGAGTATAATGGAAAGTATGGAAGAAATACAACAAAAAGATATAGAGGGAAGACCACCACTTGTTTCAATCGTAAGCCCCTGCTTTAATGAGGAGGGAGTGATTAGGCTTTTTCTAAAAGAACTGTTGCCTGTGCTTCAAAAACTGGGATTTCGATATGAGATTGTTTTTGTCAATGACGGCAGTACTGACCGAACGCTTGAAGTGCTTCTTGAGGTTCAAAAACAAGAGCCTGCTATTCGAATACTGAATCTATCACGCAATTTTGGAAAAGAGGCGGCACTGACTGCAGGTCTGGAACATGCGAGAGGAGATGCCGTTATCGCCATAGATGTTGATATGCAGCACCCTGTTGAAACAATAGAAGCATTTGTCAAAAAGTGGGAAGAGGGGTTTGATGTCGTTGTCGGAAAACGGTTAAGCCGTACGGGTGAACATCCACTTAAAAAAGCAAGCGCAAAACTCTTTTATCATATTCACGGCAAGATATCGGATATAAATCTTCCAAGTGATGTAGGGGACTTCAGGCTTATGGATAGAAAAGTGATTGAAACCCTGAAGACACTTCCTGAAAACCAGCGATTTATGAAAGGTATCTTTGCATGGATGGGATACAAGACGGCAGTCGTAGAATACTATCAGGAGGAGCGCGCAGCAGGGGTAAGCAGCTTTAACGGCTGGAAGCTTTGGAATTTTGCAATTGATGGTATTACCAGTTTTAGCACGGTACCGCTTCGGATATGGCTTTATGTAGGGTTTGTGATATCAATGTTGTCGTTTTTGCTTGGTATTGCCCTGATCATTGAAGTGATGATTCAGGGTATCGAAGTGCCTGGGTATGTATCGACCATAACGATGGTGCTCTTTTTGGGGGGAATTCAGTTGATAGGGATTGGAATATTGGGAGAGTATATAGGACGAATCTACAAAGAAGCGAAGCGCAGACCTACCTATATCATCGAGCGGGAATATTGAGATGAAAGAAAGCACTTTGCCCAAGCTCAGACGACTCTTTCCTGCAAAACTGATCAAATACGGAATTATAGGCGGTATTTCCACCCTGATACATGTTGGTGTAGCTTCAGCATATATCTATCTGGTCAACAGTTCTCTGTTGCAGTCCAATATCACAGGATTTATGGTGGCATATGTTTTCTCCTACATCATGCAGTCTGTATTTGTTTTTGAACATGCCATAAACTGGCACAAGGCTCTGAAGTATTTCATTGTACAGTTTGGGTCACTGTTGGCTTCTATAGCGATCTCAAATATGTTCTATCTGTTTAACAGCTATGTAAAGACAGTGTTGGTTGTGGTATTTATGCCGCTTGTTACGTTTATGATTCATAAATTTTGGACATTTAAAGAAGAAGGGTAAAAACGATGACAGATCGCTATCTGAGCAGACAGGAAGCAAAGCTGTATGACATTATAACGGCACATATCCATGAGATCCGTCTGTTTTTGATACTGTTCATAATTAATGTATTTATCTATGGACAGAAACTCTTTTTTTACAGTTTTCCTGCAGATGACTATATGCGGTTTTATGGTGATCCGCATACTGAAATGCTCATCACAAATTCTGCACGATGGGCACAGGCGTTGCTCAATGAATATGTCTTTGCGGGGAAACTTCAGATACTCCCGTACCTTCACGGGCTTATAGGTATTTTCTGTTTTACGCTGATGGGATACTTGAGTGCAAAATACCTGTTGCGGGAGCGAACATCGGAAGTGGCTGTGGTCACCCTGGTGGTATCAGTGTCGCCAATGTTCGCACACAACCTTTATTTCAGTACGAATATTACAACATGGTTGGCGTTGCTTTTGGGCGTTGTCGGATTTTTGTTGGCGCACAGGAAGGGATTTGCTGCAAAGGCAGCAGGACTGCTACTGATGGTTTTTGCCATCGGTAACTATCAGTCCATTATTCAGATTGTATTGTTATTGGCATTGTTTAGAATGCTTATATCTGTATGGGAAGCAGAAAGGGGTGCTTCTGTCAGACGGGCAGTCGTGCAAATGGCAGGCTGGGTAGTGTTTCTTTTGACAGCCTATGTGATTTCGTTTGGGATCAATGAGTGGTTTTTGCACCACTACAATCTTCATGAGACACATCGTCTGGCAAAAGCAGAGCATACGCCACTGACATTTGCTATTATATCAGAGAGATTGCATCGTATCTATACAGAATGGCTGCCGTTCAATTTTTTCGGCAGGGCATTTAATCTGCTTTATCTGTTTGTGTTTCTTGTAACAGTTGTTGGCGCAGTTGTGGGATGTATCAGAAATAGATCGCTATTTTCGCTGAAAATAGTGAAGCTGATGTTTTTCATGGCTGCACTTTTGGCTATCCCTCTGATCGTAAAACTGCCTGAACTGATGGAGGTTGATATTCCTATACGTGCCTATTTCCCTGTTGGGTGGGCATTGTCAGGACTTTTGGTACTTCAGTTTGTGGTTTTTAGAGGATGGCTGCGGAATATCACATGGATATCGGCACTGTTGATTATGGTGTTGAATCTTTACTATATCACACTTTTTTTTGACAGTTGCAAGCGTCAGACAGATGCAGATATACGCAGAGCAAATATGATTGTGCAACGTATTAGGATGGATGACGAATACAGCGGAGAGCCGATAGCTTTTCATATTTCCGGACAAAAGGCATTCAATGTCGACGGGTGGCGGATGAAATGGCAGCAGCCTTTTAACAGTTTCTGGTCGAAGTATAAATTTTTCCGATATTTTACCGATATGCGCTTCAGGGATATGACACCAGCAGAACTGCACGAGATCACAAAATACATTGTAGACAAAGGAGAGACCATCCGCAGTTATCCGGGAAAAAACTCGGTAATTGTCTATCATAACAAGGCAGTTTTGTTTTTAAATGCCGACAAGATCAATATTCTCATCAAGAAACGGCAGAATTTGAAAAAGATACCGCTTGAACGAAAAGCAGACCTGCATGCTGTATTTGATCTGTATGTTCAAGACAATATCCTTTTTTATTACAAAAAAGAGTGTACTCTGGATGATATCAGAAAGAAGTTCTTTTTGCGTATTTACCCAAAAGATCCGCTTCATACCGTCATCAACGGTAAAGTAGGCGGTGCTTTTCAGACATGGGATTTTCACTTTCCCCTTTACGGTCGGCGGGATGGACATACCTGTATCGCAGCAGTGGAGCTTCCCACGCGTTATGAGATTGCCAAAATACGAACGGGACAGTTCGGGGATAAAAAGCTGGACTGGGATGTCAGTTATGACTTTGAAAAGTGAGATTGATTGAGGAAAACAATATTAAATCATTAGTAGTTATTAAAGGAGGAGAATACGATGATTGCAAATCTGAAGCAGGGCGTGATGGGGATAGTACTGCTTTTCGTTATGGTAGGTTGTGGCGGCGGAGGCGGATCTGCGGCAGACAACGGTGGCACTGCTTCTGAAAGTACACCACCTGCTGCTACTGGGGGTGCCGACTTTTCCTATCTTGCGAATATTCCCGTGGGTGGCAGCAGAATACTCAGTATCCCTACCTATGATGGTGCGGGGCAGGTTGTTCATCCGGATGTCATTGTCAAAAACGGACAGTTTTTGATGACAATCACACCCTATGCATTCAGTGATGTTGATCTGGAAAATCCTTCATTCTATGTCAGTAGTAACGGTATCGACTTTCAGCCGCCTGCGGGTGGTGTAAATCCATTGGTCTTTAACCCATCCAACGGATACAATGATGATCCTGATCTTGTTTTCGATCCAAGAAGCGGACAGTATTATGTCTATTATAACGAAACACCAAGCAGTTATCACAAACAGTATCTGGATCTTTTGCAAAGTCCGGATATGCTCAACTGGACACATAGAAGATTGATGGAGTTCAGAACAAGCGGGAGTGACCCTTTTATCGTTTCTCCAGCGATAGTAATCAGCAATGGGTACTATTTTATGTTTCATGTCGAGATAGATACCGACAATCAGCACTCTCCCAATACATGTGTACGTGATCCGCACAAACATCAGATACGTGTTATGATCTCTTCTGATGGTGTTACATGGGACAAGCATCAGGATGAGGGGATAGAGATAGATATGCCGTCGTGGTTCAACCCTTGGCATATCAATATTGTCCAGGGGAATGGACATTTTTATATGCTTGTTAACGGGTACAATACCGGTTTCTGTGACCAGCATAACCTTTACCTTGCCGTCAGCGATGATCTTATCCATTGGCATTTTGTTCCACAACCGATTGTAGCGGCAGGTACGGATTTTTATGACAGTAAAATTATTTACCGAAGTGCAGCAGTCATCAACGGAGATGATATGTATGTCTACTTTTCGTTTTTCACCAATGACGGAAGATGGTTTCTCGGGGTGAAACATATCTCTTTGAGTGCAGCAGTCCAGTAGGAGACATAAGCGGGCAACTCCCCGGGAAAAGGGAGCTGCACGGACATTAATAAACTTTGAATATAATATGCCTAAAAAGAATGGGATAGAGTATTGCTGTTTAATTCGTATGAATTCATTTTCTTTTTTCTTCCTGTCACGTTCTTTCTCTATTTTTATCTCAATACAAAACATCTTACAGAAGCAGGGAAAGCCCTGCTTGTGCTTGCTTCACTTTTTTTCTATGCATGGTGGAATGTCAAGTATCTGCCGTTGATACTGGTATCGATGCTTGTCAACTATGCTATTGGCAGAGAGCTTGCTTCTCATAGCAGAAAAAAGAGAAGCTATTCCTCCAAAAAGCTTCTGGCAGCAGGTATTGCATTCAATCTTGGGCTGCTTGGTTATTTCAAATATATGGATTTTTTTATTATCAATGTCAATAGAGTGCTTGATACACAGATTCCGCTGCTGCATCTTGCGTTGCCGCTGGCAATCAGTTTTTATACGTTTCAGCAGATCTCCTATCTGGTTGACAGTTACAGGGAAGAGACACGAGAATATGACTTTCTGAATTATGCACTCTTTGTAACCTTTTTTCCTCAGCTGATTGCCGGTCCCATTGTACATCATGCTGAGATGATGCCGCAGTTTGCAAAACTGAAGAATAAGGTAAAGAATTATTACAATATTGCCCTCGGATTATTTGTCTTCTCTATGGGACTGTTTAAGAAGGTTGTCATAGCAGATACCTTTGCCCAGTGGGCAACACAGGGGTTTGATGTAGCTAAAGAACTCAATATGCTCGAAGCCTGGGTCACCTCACTATCCTATACCTTTCAGCTCTATTTTGACTTCAGCGGCTATACCGACATGGCGATCGGTGCGGCACTGCTGTTCAATATTAAACTGCCGATCAACTTTTTCTCTCCCTACAAGGCAGTGAGTATTCAAGATTTCTGGAGAAGATGGCATATTACTCTCTCACGCTTTCTCAAAGATTATCTCTATATCCCTTTGGGTGGCAACCGAAAAGGCAAAGTACGCACCTACCTAAACCTTTTTGTCACCTTTTTGCTGGGAGGAATCTGGCATGGTGCAGGATGGACGTTTGTCTTTTGGGGAACTTTGCACGGTACAGCACTGGTAATACACCGGTTCTGGCAGCAGATGGGGATGAAAATGCCAAAGATTCTTGGATGGTTCATCACTTTTAACTTTATCAATATCGCATGGGTCTTTTTCCGTGCCAATACGTTTCACGATGCACTGAAGGTTCTGAAAGGGATGTTCCTTGGAAAATTTGTCTATCCCGGCGGACTGCCGTTTGCCGATCTGGTCAAAAGCTGGGGGGCTGTTGTAGGGAAGTGGAGCTATCCGTTTCTTAAAGAACCGATGATAGGGTATTGGCTTGCTGCCGGGTTTGCTGTAGTGTTACTGTTTCCAAATTCGATGCAGTGGAAAGAGCGTTTTAAAACCAACAGTTTCTATTTGCTGTTGACCATTCTGTTTTTTATGTCAGTCTTTTTCTTGTACCGAAAAAGCGAATTTATCTATTTTAACTTTTAGAGGAGAAGAGCGTGAATCCTAAAACATATCTAAAGTGCCTCTTTGTCGGGTTTGCTGTTATCTTCTCCGTCGCCGTGGGATATGTTGCCTACTTTAATGCGCACTATCCTATCCCCATCACAGACCATATCTCCTTTGATGCCAAGCTGAAGTTTGCAAGAGAGAGAGTTGATCCGGACAAAGTTGATACTTTGATTATCGGTTCCTCCATTGGGCTTAACAATCTGCTTGGATCGATCATGGAAAAAAATTCCAAGAAAATCGATAAAGTGCTTAACCTTTCGGTTTATGGGGCTACGACACTTCAGGCAGAACAGATTATGGCACTGACAGATGCTTTTCCCAACCTCAAGCGGGTTATCTACTCGGTACAGTATTCGGATATGCCGCATACCTGGAAGTTTAAAGATTACCACCCCAAAACACTGGTAAAATACATTCGTCATGAGTTAACCCCTTTTGCCTACTTGAAACTGCTGTTTCATGCATGCAACAACTTGCTATTCTGTTATGAGAGGCAAAAGAAATGGGTTCCTGACCATATGCGAACCAATACGTTCGAATCTCTGATTTTCGATGCAAGTGGAAGCGTTCCTTTACATATTTACGGAAAGGACATTGTTCACCACCGCTGGCACCTTCCGCATCCGGGAATTATGCATGGTGAGTCATTCAAGGCTGTTGGCAGGATGGCCAAAAAGGCACAAGAAAACGGTATCGGGTTTTATGTTGTACATCAGCCCTACAGACAGCCGTTGTATGAGAAGCATAAATCGGTAAGAGATGCTATGGCATATTTTGACAAAAGGGTAGCCGAAGCGATGCAGCCGTATGGCGGAAAACTGATCCGCATTCAGCCATTGCATCTTGGAGATGCCTATTTCTCCGACCGTACCCACCTGAATGACAAGGGCAGCCCACTTGTGTCACAATATGTTGCCAAAGAGATAGACAAACTTGAAGCCAAAGATCAATAAAGGAGAGAAACGATGCAGTTTACACGAACCAAAATAGAGGATGTGGTGATTATCGACCCCGTTGTACACGGAGATGAGAGGGGATATTTTGTAGAGACATTCCGACAGGACAAACTCGAAGAATTCCTCGGTTTCAAGGTTGGTTTCTGTCAGGACAATGAGTCTAAAAGCAGCAAAGGCGTCTTTCGGGGACTTCACTACCAGCTCACCCATGCAGCACAGACAAAACTTGTACGGGTCATTAAAGGAAGGGTGCTCGATGTAGCAGTTGACATTCGGAAAGGGAGTCCGACATTCGGCGAGTATGTCGCTGTTGAACTGAGTGAAGAGAACAAGCGACAGCTCTTTGTCCCAAGAGGCTTTGCACATGGATTTGTCGTACTTGAGGATGATACGGTCTTTGCCTACAAAGTAGACAACTACTACTCTCCGGAGAATGACAGAGGTATTGCTTTTGATGATCCGGAAATAGGGATTGAATGGCCGTTTGAGCGCAGTATGATGAAGCTTTCGGAAAAAGATACCAAACAGCCGCTGCTCAAAGATGCAGATCTATTTGACTATAGCGAGAAGTTCTATGAATAGAAATATTTTGATTACCGGAGCAAACGGACAGCTTGGCAGAGAGTTTCGTGCACTTGTAGAAAACCGTGAACGGCTTGAGGGGGCAGACCGCTACTACTTTACCGACAGAGAGACACTGGACATTACAGACAAAGCAGCAGTAGAGCGTTTTGTAAAAGAGAACAGTATCGATACCATTATCAACTGTGCAGCCTATACTGCCGTTGACAAAGCAGAAGAGGATGTTGAACTGGCATACCTTGTCAACCGTGGCGCTGTACGGAATCTGGCGGAGGCAGCCAAAGCGTACAATGTGCAACTGATACACATCTCGACCGATTATGTCTTTGACGGTACCAGCCATACGCCACTGTGTGAGAAAGATGCTGTCAATCCGCAGGGTGTATATGCCAAATCAAAACTTGAGGGAGA
This sequence comes from Sulfurovum sp., assembly GCA_027046415.1. Classification (GTDB taxonomy): domain Bacteria; phylum Campylobacterota; class Campylobacteria; order Campylobacterales; family Sulfurovaceae; genus Sulfurovum. The sequence goes on along the minus strand of JALTYW010000163.1, from coordinate 20,382 downwards.
GGAGGCGATCAGGGAGATTGCACCAAAAGGAGCCATGATCATCCGAACCTCATGGATCTACAGCAGTATGGGGCACAATTTTGTCAAAACAATGTTGCGTGTGGGCAGTGAACGTAACGAGATCCGTGTGGTGTGTGACCAGATCGGTACGCCGACCTATGCAAGAGATCTTGCACGGGCTATACTTGCAATTATCGAATCAGACAACAAACACGATGAAGTCAAAACCTACCATTACAGCAATGAGGGGAACTGTTCATGGTACGACTTTGCACAGGCGATCTTTGAGATTGCACAGGTTGACTGCAAGGTCAAGCCTATCAGTACCCATGAGTATCCGACACCGGCAAAACGCCCCTCCTACAGTGTTCTGAACAAAGACAAAATCAAGCAGGAGTACAACCTTGAGATCCCCTATTGGCGTGATTCGTTGAAGTCATGTATTTCGCTACTGGATCTCAAAGAGGTAAAACAGTACAAAATAGGGATCATCGGCTCCGGATTCATTGCAAACGGCTTGGCAAAACTGCTGCTGCAGCATCCGGACTATAGACTAAGCGGTGTATTGACCCGAACAGACCTTTCCAAGCGAACTGACTTTATCAAGCCGGAGGTACTGACGAACAATCTGGATGATCTGATCGGATCATGCGATCTGATCGTAGAGTGCAGCGGTGATGCGATCTATGCAACAGAGACCATAGACCGGATTTTAAAAGCCGATATTCCGGTAGTGACCATGAACTCGGAGTTTCATGTCACGACAGGTTCCTATTTTGTGGACAAAGGACTTGTGACCGAAGCAGAGGGAGATCAGCCCGGGGTAGAGGCAATCTTGCATGAAGAGGCGCTTGCCATGGGCTTCAAACCGGTTGCCTATGTCAACATCAAAGGGTTTTTGAATGAAAATCCGACCCGTGAAGATATGGAGTACTGGGGTGCCAAATCGAACCTTTCGCTTGAGATGGTCACCTCCTTTACAGACGGTACCAAAGTTCAGATAGAGCAGGTACTGGTAGCAAACGGTCTGGGTGCGTGTATCGCACAGGAAGGGTTGCTGAAGCTCAAAGATGATGACATGCTTCATGGCGGAACGATACTGGCAGAAAAAGCAGAGGAGATGGGGTGCCCAATCAGTGACTATGTACTCTCTTCAAAGCTTCCTGCCGGGGTCTTTCTTGTGGTCAAACATGACGAAGAGCAGGTAGATGCACTGCGCTACTACAAGCTTGGCGAGGGTCCATACTATGTGCTTGAGCGTACCTACCATCTGTGCCACCTTGAGATCATCAAGACGATCAGACGCGTACTAAGCGGCGGAGGTGTTCTGCTCAATAACGGAGCAGATCCGAAACTGAGTGTCGCTGCTATTGCCAAACACGATATCGCTTCCGGAGATCAGCTTAAAAAAGCGATCGGAAGTTTCGATGTACGCGGTGAAGCGGTACACATTGAACAACATCCAAATCATGTGCCTATCGGACTCTTGGCAAATGCCACTTTTGTAAGGGATGTAAAAGAAGGACAGATTGTTACGTTTGAGGATGTGGAACTTCCGGAGAGTCTTGCCCTGGATATTTGGAAACGTATAGCTGACAAGTCAACTGGGAAAGGTGCATTGTAGTAGGGATGAAGAGAGGAAAAACGATGTATGTTCACGATATAGTTGTATTGATGCGCCCACATCAATATTTGAAGAACATGTTTATTTTTCTTCCTCTGTTTTTTTCTTTACAAATTACCGATATACCTCTGCTGGGGCATACGGTTATGGCATTTATGGCATTTTCGATGACGGCAAGTGGTGTATATATTGTCAATGATTATTTTGATATGCAAGATGATCGTATGCATCCTGTTAAACAGTACCGTCCTTTGGCATCAGGAAGAATTTCCCAGAATCAGGCGTTTGTTTTGGCGATATTCCTGTTTGTTGCCGGATTTGCAATGATGGGTATGCTCTCTTTTCCTGCGGTTGCAATTCTTTTTGCATATGTACTGCTCAATATCGCATATACGCTTTCTTTGAAACATCTTGCAGTAATTGATGTGACAGTGATCGCCATAGGTTTTGTGTTGAGAATCTTTGTAGGTACAACGGTTACGGGGTTGGATGCATCTATGTGGATTGTGGTGATGACCTTTCTGCTGGCACTCTTTCTTGCATTGGCAAAGAGGCGTGATGATATTCTCATTTTTAACCGAACAGGCCAAAAAATGCGAAAGGTTATTGATGGGTACAATATTCAGTTTGTTGATATGGCGATGACATTGATGGCTGGTGTGGTCATCGTTGCCTACTTGATGTATTGTGTCTCTCCGGAAGTCATAGAGCGTACAGGCAGTGACAAACTCTATTTGACACTGATCTATGTGATTGTAGGGATTATGCGTTACATGCAGATTACTTTTGTTGAAGAGGTTAGCGGAAGTCCGACAAAAATTTTGTTGCAGGATCGTATGATACAGATAGTGATTGTGATGTGGATTGTAACATTTGGTATGATTCTATATTAAAGAGGAGGGAGTGTGGATCAAAATGCAAAAATTGTCATTCCGGGTGCTGCAGGTCTGGTCGGTCAGAATCTTATTGTACACCTGAAGCGTAAAGGGTACCGTAATATTGTGGCGATTGATAAACACCATGAAAATATAGAGGTATTGAGAAGACTGCACCCTGATATCGAGAGTATCGAAGCAGATCTTGCAGAGAAAGGTGAATGGGAACAAGCATTTGAAAGTGCCGAAGTAGTATTGATGCTGCAGGCACAGATCGGCGCTCCCACACTCGAACCGTTTATTCGTAACAATATTACCTCAACGCAGCATATCATTGAGGTCATGAAACGGTATAATGTCTCCTACCTTGTGCATATCAGTTCATCTGTTGTCAATTCAGTGGCAGACGATTTTTACACCAATACGAAAAAAGAGCAGGAGAAACTGGTTATAGAGTCCGACATTCCCTACTGTGTTTTAAGACCGACACTTATGTTTGGCTGGTTTGACAGAAAACATCTTGGGTGGCTCAGCCGTTTTATGGAAAAAGTGCCTCTTTTCCCAATTCCAGGACATGGTAGATATATGCGGCAACCGCTTTATGAAAAAGACTTTTGTAACATTATTATTGCGGCAATGGAGATGCAGCCTGAAAACAGGATCTATAATATAACAGGAAGAGAGAAGGTCGATTATATTGATATTATCAGAACAATCAAAAAAGTAAAAGGGTTGCGAACACCTATCGTGAAGATCCCTTACAGCTTGTTTAAGATGCTTATGGCAACTTATGCGCTTTTCAGCTCAAATCCCCCTTTTACAACACAGCAGCTTGAAGCATTGGTAGCGGATGATGAGTTTGAATTGATACCGTGGTGGGAGATCTTTGGTGTTGAGCCGACACCATTTGAGGAAGCCATGTATGAAACCTTCAATGACCCTCATTATAGTCAGATTGTATTGAAGTTTTAGGAGATGCCGGTGGGGAAGGAAGTTGCAGTAATCGGGGCGGGTCCTATGGGGCTGGCTGTTGCATATGAACTTGTAAGACAAGGCTATACGCCTGTAGTATTTGAAGCGGATGACAGAATTGGCGGTATGACTGCAACATTTGACTTTAACGGTTTGGAGATAGAGCGTTACTACCATTTCCATTGTACCTCGGATGAAGCTTTTTTCAAGGTGCTTGAGGAACTTGGAATAGAGAATCAGTTGAACTGGAAAAGTACAAAAATGGGATACTGGTACCAGAACAGGCTGCAGGCATGGGGCAATCCTGCAGCATTGCTGAGGTTCAAGGGACTCAGTTTGGCTGCAAAGTTTCGTTATGGGCTGCATGCGTTTGTCTCGACAAAAATCAACGACTGGAGACCTTTGGAAAAATATGATGCACTTACCTGGGTAAAAAAGTGGGTCGGAGATGAAGCATTCGATGTTTTATGGCAAAAGCTTTTTTACCAAAAGTTCTATGAATATTCAGACAACCTTTCGGCTCCGTGGATTTGGAGTCGTATACGAAGGATAGGCAGATCAAGGTACAATCTTTTCAAAGAGAAACTCGGTTATCTCAATGGCGGATCAAAAACCCTTTTGAATGCGATGAAAGAGTATATTGAAGCACATGGCGGTCAGTTTAAACTGAATCATGAGATATCAGAGGTCAAGATAGAGGGTAAAGCGGTAACTGGAGTTGTCACCAATGGTGAGTTGTACCGTTTTGGGAAGGTTGTATCCACCATCCCTCTTCCTATTGCTGCAAAAATAATGCCCGATCTCCCCGATGATATTGCTGAAATGTTCCGAAACAAGGTGAATATCGCCGGTGTCTGCGTTATCGCAAAGCTCGATCAGCCTTTAACAGAAAACTTCTGGCTCAATACGAATGATGACAGTATGGATATTCCTGGGATTATTGAATACAGCAATCTCAATCCGGATGTAGGCCATATTGTCTATGTGCCCTATTATATGCCTCAAGGCAATCCAATGTACAGAGACAAGGATGAGGTTTTCGAGGAGAAAGTAAAGCGTTATTTCAAAATGGTTAATCCGAGAATTCAGGATAAAAATATACTTGATATAAGGGTACATCGCTACCATTACGCCCAACCTGTTTGCCAACCAAACTTTCCGGATACTCTGCCTGATGCGCAATTACCGATAGAAGGTTTGTGGGTTGCAGATACATCCTACTACTACCCTGAGGACAGGGGCATATCGGAATCTATCGGTTATGGGCGAAATTTGGCCAAAAGAGTCGTACGTGATTAACGAGTTCAAATCCAGACAGTTTGTCACTTTTGTAATGGCTGGAGGCTTTGCAGCAGTAGTCAATTTCCTCAGCAGGTTTTTTTACAGTGAATATATGTCATTTGGAAATGCCGTGATTGTTGCCTATATAACAGGTATGATAACCGCTTTTGTGCTTTCAAAGTTTTTTGTATTTGAAAAGAGTATACATCCTGTACACAAGGAACTTTTCTATTTTGTGCTGGTCAATATTGTGGCTGTTGTGCAGACCTACCTCATCAGTGTCGGTTTGGCAGAGTACCTTTTTCCCAGGTTTGGATTTGTGTATTACCCTCAGGCAATAGCACATGCTATCGGGGTTGCATTTCCGGCATTTACCAGTTATATTGGCCATAAATATTTCAGTTTCAAGGTTGAACATGATGTCGAGACATAAATGGCTTTTACTGAGTCTGCTGATGATTGCGGTTTTAAGCAGTATTGTTGTCTGGAAACTTTTTATCTTCAAGATGCAGTTGGAAAGAGGAGGGTGCTCCACCAGCTATTCGCGCTATATAGAACAAAAAGGCAGCGAGGAATACAAAGTTTCATTTTGTGACAAATTTGACAAAAACAGAATGAAGATCGTAACTGCCCCCAGGAAGCGAGCCAAGTATGTGATGTTCGAGTATATAGGTTATCCCAACCATCAGGGGGTTCAAATATATATTGAAGATGAGCTCGGGAACAGGCTCAAAGCAGATCACCTGCATGACAGTGCGAAGAGATGGAAAACAGCTATTCTTTCCCTTCCCGAGGGGATGAAGGGTGACGTCCATGTTGTTGCCCAAGACAATGCTTCTGACAGTTATGGCTGGGTAGGGATAGGGAATGTCAGGATATTTGACAGTATGGAAGTGTTCAAGTTGACACAGTATGCTGAGACCTTTGGGTGGATTATCCTCTTTTCATGGGTTGTCAGTACGCTTTACGGCTATTTTTTGCGATATTGGAACCGGCTCGATGCATATGTTTTGTCAGCACTGTTTGTCGGTGTTGTTTCACTGATCACTTTTTATGTCTATCTTTTTTCTGTCAATGCGGGTAAAGTATTGTCGATTCTGTTCTTTGTTTTTGTTTTGGTATCCTTTTTGTTCATACGCAAGGAAGATAGAAAAAATATAATATCTCTTTTTGTGCTGTTCGTATCGATGATTAGTATGGTGATCTTTTTGGCATACAGCAATATGGAGCATATTGACAATATACAGAGTGTCTCCTCCAACAAATGGTTTTATTTGCCTGTGGACAGTTGGATCCCGAAATTGTTTTCCAACGGTATACTTAATGGGCATATCCCCTCTCCGTTGATTCCCGGATGGCTTTCCAGCGACAGACCACCGCTTCAAACAGGGCTTTACCTTTTGTTCAGTCTCTTCTCATACAGTGATCTCTCCTATCTCATTGTGGCTATCGGAGCACAGACAATGGTCATTGTTCTGGTAATATTACTTTTGCAACGCTATGTAAAAGAGAATATATATATTCTGATAACAGCAATACTGATCTTTTTCAATGCCTTTACCTTTGTCAATATGCTTTTTGTCTGGCCAAAACTCTTCTCAGCACTTTATCAGGGAATCGCCTTGTATTGTGTAGTGCGTATTTGGGATGAAAAGCACTTCAAAATGGAATATATACTTGTGTTTGCCGTAGCTTCTGCTCTGGCTTTCCTCTCGCACGGTGGATCGATATTCTATCTGCTGGCATTGGCGGTTTTGATTGTGGTCAAGATTAAAAAAGCGGATGAATTGAAACGTTTGGTGTATGGACTGGGTACAGCCCTGTTGATGTATTTGCCGTGGGTTTTGTACCAAAAACTCTTTGATCCTCCCGGAGACAGACTATTGAAGTTGCATTTGGCAGCATGGTGGCCATTGACAGACAAATCTTTTTTTCAAGTCTTCAGAGAGTATTACAGTACTATGAGTATTGAAAAATGGTTGCATATACGGCTGCTGCATATAAAGGATATATTTGATTCGCTCTATATCCATCTGGCTCAGTTGTGGACAATGTCGACAGAGGTTTGGCACAGAAACATTTTTTATCATCTGGATTATTCCTATCTGGCTTTTTCTATCGTATTTATAGTGCTGTATTGGTTTAAAAAAGAGCGTTTTGGTGATGTTCAAACCTGGCTTTTTTTGTTGATAGCCAGCTTTTTCATTCATATTCTTGTATGGATACTTGTTTTGGCAAGTTCAACAATTATCCATCAGGGAGCCTATTTTGGCTGGTTTAGCGGCTTTTTGGCAGTAACCCTTGTTGTATATCGTTTCGACAGGAGACTGTTTTATTTGTTCACAATGGTTAATCTTGCGATCTTTTTTAGATTCTATGTATCGGATTTTTTGTTTGGAGAAGATATACTCAGCAGCACTGTTTTTTCTATGATGGTGGCAGTATTTTGTTATACACTCTATCGTATGCTTTTTTATCCTCAGTCTGTACCGAATAGAAAGGGGGAAGTATGAAAATTGAGAGCTGGGGCAGGTATCCTAAAGTCTTTGGGACAGTTCACCGTTTTGACAATGAAAAAACACTCCACTCTATTGTCTCAGAACAGAAAGCACTTATTGCATATGGGAATGGAAGAAGCTACGGTGACAGTGCCCTGAATGACAATATCGTGCATACCCGTCCCTATGATTGTTTGTTGGCATTTGATGAAACAGAGGGACTGCTGCATGTACAGGCAGGAGTACTGCTTTCGGAGATACTGGATGTGATTGTGCCGAAAGGATGGTTTTTAAAGGTAACACCGGGAACCAAGCTGATTACAGTTGGAGGGGCTATTGCATCGGATGTGCATGGGAAAAACCATCATGTAGAAGGATGTTTTTCCGAAAGTGTCAAGTCGTTTAGGATTATGTTGGCAAATGGGGAAGTTGTAACGTGTAGCAGAGAGAAGACTCCTGAGCTATGGAGGGCTACCTGTGGAGGTATGGGGCTTACCGGGATTATTCTGGAAGCGACACTTTCATTGAAGAAGATAAACTCACAGTATATTGAACAGACAACGATTAAGACCAAAAATCTAAGAGAGACATTTGAAGCGTTTGAATCGTATGCCCATATGCCCTATTCGGTTGCATGGATAGATTGTCTTGCTGCAGATTCAGAGAGAGGGAGATGTCTGCTGATGGCAGGTGACTTTAAAGATGACGGAGATCTTGACTATCATCATAAAACACAAAAATCCATTCCTTTCAACTTTCCTGATTTCGCTTTGAACAACTGGAGCGTCAAAGCATTCAACCGGTTGTATTATAGCAAGGTAAAGGAGCGTGTTAGTTATCAGATTGTCGATATCGACACCTTTTTCTATCCGCTCGATGCTATAGGACACTGGAACCGTATCTATGGGAAGCAGGGATTTACCCAGTATCAGTTTATTTTGCCGAAAGAAACCAGTTACGAAGGGCTTGACGAGATTCTGGCTGCTATAGCAGAGTCCGGTAAAGGTTCATTCCTTGCCGTCCTTAAACTTTACGGAAAAGAGAACGCCAACTATCTCTCTTTTCCTATGGAGGGGTACTCTCTTGCACTTGACTTCAAGATAGAAAAAGGTCTTTTCAAACTTCTGGACAGGCTTGATACAATTGTTGTCAAGTACGGGGGACGAATCTACCTGACTAAAGATGTACGTGTAAGTAAAGAGGTGTTTGAACAGGGGTATCCCCAAATAGAAATGTTTAGAAAATATAGAAAAGAGCAGGGAATGGACAGAAAGTTTCAATCACTTCAATCGAAAAGAGTAGGAATATAGTATGGGTTATGTATTAATTGTCGGAGCGAAAAGTGATATGGCCAAAGCAGTTGCAAGAGAGTACGCAAAAAACGGGTATGATATTTACCTTGCAGCCAGAGATACAGAGATGTTAAAGCCGCTTGCCAAGGATATTGCAATTCGTACGGAGTGCAACGTTCAACTTTTGGCGCTTGACATTCTGGATTTTGAAAGTCACCAAAACTGGTATGCGGAAATTGAAGAGAAGCCTGCGGGTGTCGTGTGCGCGGTGGGGTATCTGGGAGAACAGACTGCAGCTCAGGAGGATTTTCCTGAAGCAAAAAAAATCATCGATACCAACTATACCGGTATCGTCAGTCTTTTTAATGTTATAGCAAACGATTTTGAGAGGCGAAAAGAAGGCTTTATTGTAGGCATCAGCTCTGTAGCGGGTGAACGGGGACGTAAAAGCAACTATATTTACGGATCGGCAAAAGCGGCTTTTACAGCCTATCTCTCAGGATTGAGGAACAGGCTGTATGCATCTGGTGTGCAGGTATTGACAGTCAAACCCGGGTTTGTTGCTACACGGATGACTGCCCATATGGATTTGCCAAAACATTTGACTGCGGCTCCTGAAGAGGTTGCGAAGGATATTTTTAGAGCACAGCAGAAAGGGAAGGATATCCTGTATACGAAATGGATGTGGCGATGGGTCATGTTGGTTATTCGGAGTATTCCGGAGTTCCAGTTTAAAAAGATGAGTATATAGCAGGCAAGGATGTTATTCAACTCTGCAATTTATGTTTTTCTATTTCTTCCGATCGTTTTTGGAGTCTATTTTTATCTCAACCATAAACGATTGACGGAGGCCGGAAAAGCGTTTCTGGTACTGGCATCACTTTTTTTCTATGCATGGTGGAATGTTAATTATCTGCCGTTGATACTGGTATCGATGGTGGTAAACTATACCATAGGAAGAGAACTGGCACGCCATCGGCGCAACCGAAGAGGCTACTCTCCCAAAAAACTGCTTGCTGTCGGTGTAGTCTTTAATCTCGGACTGCTTGGATACTACAAATACATGGATTTTTTTCTTGAGAATATCAACCGTGTATATCATACCCATATTCCTCTCCTGCACCTTGCTTTACCGCTTGCGATCAGTTTCTATACTTTTCAGCAGATTTCATACCTTGTGGACAGCTACCGAGAAGAGACCAAAGAGTATGACTTTCTCAACTATGCCCTGTTTGTCACCTTTTTCCCTCAGCTGATTGCCGGCCCTATCGTCCATCATGCAGAGATGATGCCGCAGTTTGCCAAAGCAAAGAACAGGGTAAAAAACTATTACAACATGGCTTTGGGACTCTTTGTTTTTGCCATTGGACTGTTCAAAAAAGTGGTGCTTGCCGATGCTTTCGCTGTTTGGGCGACACAGGGATTTGATCTGTCAGAAAGCCTGAATTTTTATGAGGCATGGCTCACTTCCCTCTCCTATACTTTCCAGATCTATTTTGACTTCAGCGGATATACTGATATGGCAATAGGTTCAGCACTGCTTTTCAATATAAGACTTCCTGCCAACTTTGCATCTCCCTACAAGTCTTTGAACATACAGGACTTTTGGAGAAGGTGGCACATTACCTTGAGCCGGTTTTTAAAAGACTATATCTACATTCCTTTAGGCGGAAACCGAAAGGGGGTTTTAAGGACCCATACCAACCTGCTGCTGACATTTCTGATTGGCGGAATATGGCATGGAGCTGGGTGGACATTTGTATTTTGGGGTTTTCTGCATGGAATTGCATTGGTGATACACCGTATATGGAGCAGTTTGGGATTCCGTATGCACTATATCATTGGCTGGTTTTTGACATTTCAGTTCATCAATGTCACATGGGTCTTTTTCAGGGCTGAAACATGGGATGATGCACTGAAGGTACTCAGAGGTATGGCCAGCATTGAACTGTTGCCGACAGATCAGTGGTTTTCGAGACCTTTTCATGCTGTCGGTCCTTTTGAAAACCATCTGCACGAGATGTTCATCCTGCTGGATACGGCAACTTTAAGGAGTGTGCATATTATAGAGTGGCTGCTGCTTGGATTTGTCATCACACTTGGATTTAGTAATTCCAATATGTTGCTCAACAGGTTTGAGCAGTGCAAAAAAGTATCTTTGGGATGGCTCTTCTTTACAGTAGTGGTCTTTGGAACAGCGCTGTCTGTCATGACATCACAAACCAGTTCAGAATTTTTGTATTTTAATTTTTAGAGGACAGTGAGATGATATCAAAAAAGCATTTTGTCTGGTTTGGGCTTGCAGGTTCACTTGCACTCTTGATGTTGTTGCCGCTGTTCAATTATACAATTGACCGGTGGAGAGTGCTGCATGAGGATTACCTCCACCAATATACGGGGATAGAACCCAATAAAGCCTACCTCAAAATGGTCTATTTGCTTAAGCCGGAGAACAAAAACAGGTTTGATACAATTGTGATGGGCTCATCCCGTGGCGGGTATATCGATACCACGAAGATATCGGAACATGCCTACAATATGAAACACAACTTTGGAATCAGCGGTGTCTACCTGCACAACCTGAAAATACTGCTTGCACATGGTGTCCGTCCAAAGAAGCTTTGGATAGGAATAAATGACTATGTGATCTGGAAAGATCCGGCAGACCATGACAAAAGTTTTCAAAGGAGAGTCTACAGAGATGACTGGCTCGGATATATCAAAACCATCCTCTTCTATCTGTTTAAAAAACCCGATTACAAAGATGTTGATATAGTTCTGGGACGACGCTATTATCTGGTTGAGACAACGGGCATTATAGATCCGGAACACCATGATGCCAGAAAGAAAGAGTCTGTGCTGAAACGTGATCCAAAAGCAGCAGAGGCAAAGCTTGAAAAACTGCTTCCTGCACGTCTTGGGTATGAGGACAGTCACTATCGTATTGATAAGGCGGTTGAGGAGATAGCGGGTATTAAACAGTTGTGCGATGAACACAATATTACGCTGGTTCCTTTTATATATCCTCCCTACTATAGAACCTATCTTCAGTACAACCAGAACAAGATTGAGGTATTCAAGAGGGAGCTTGCCAAACGGATGAATTATTATGACTTTTATGGGTTGAGTCCTTTTTCCTTCGATCCGACAAAGTGGAATGATACCAGCCATTTTGTACCCAGTATTGGTGACTATATCCTTCACGAGATCAAACGTGACCGTCACCTGGTAACATCCAGAAACATAGAGGCACACTTAAAAAAGGTAAGACAAGGGATCAAACTTTTTTTATCGCATAAAAAGCGGTTTTATAGATTCAATGCCCATATGGATCTGAGTGAACTTGATACACTTTTTGCTTTGGGAGACAGCCGGTTTTCCTATCAAAAAAACAGTCAGACAGAAATAAAGCAAGAGAAAAGAGGGATACTGCTGCATGTGACAGGGAATGATCCATGGATTAAACCTTCCGGGCGTACTGCAGATATGAAGCGTGCAATTCTGACATGCAGGATAGAATCACCCAAGGCTGCACTTTTTCAGATTTTTTTTAAGCCGAAAGGGGTATCTGCATATAGCGAAAAAGACTCATTTGTTACGAAACTAAAAAAGGGAATGAATGAGTTTAATCTGCTGTTCCCGTCAGAATATCTCAATAACGGTACGTTACGCATCGATATTGTTGACAAACCGGGAATATACAGGATAGATGAGCTTTCTATCCATGGTATCGCCGCCAAGTAAGCTATATTGGCAATTGGCTGACATATGCTTCAAATCCCCGAAATGAACCAGAAAAGGTAGCGGCTCCACCTTCTTCGTCAAGTTCGTACTGTATCATGACAGCAGTTACCTGCCATTCAGACGGATCAGAGCCGAAGCTCTGTCCTTCCGCGCCGGCAGGAGGGTTACTGTTGAGTTCATCGAGAAGTGCTTTCAGGTTTTGGTAGGCGACATTGACGCGGAAAAAATCCGGCCACTGACCATCATCGGTTGTGGTTTTGTTGGGAGAGGGCTGTATTTCCGTAATGAACTTCGATGTTGGTGAGTTTGTTGTCCACCATGATTCGTCACTGACAACAGTTGCGACATGAACAAAGCGTGTCGTTGGATCGAACTGTATTTTCCGTTTTTCGCTAATCCATGCTTCTCCGGCAGCATAAAGACCAATAATGTAGTTCAGTACTACGCCGGTACGGCGGTTTTTCAGGTAGAGTCCGAAGCTGACGCTGCCGCCAATGTTGTCGGCATAGTTGAAGTAGAGGGGAGTGTCAAAAAATGCCTGTAGTGCAAGGTTGCCTGTACCATCTTTTTTCCACGGAAAAGAGAGGGGATTGTTCCCAATCTGATAGGTAAAAGTGCTTTGTGGCCCACCATAGTAGATAGACTGTTCGGGAGCATTGTAGAGATTGATCGTTGCCCCGCCGGCAAGCTGACCATTGATACATTCAGACTGTGTGATGCCTCCGCCTGCATCGACTGTCGCCGCATCTGTACCTACAGCGATATTCCGTTCCCCGTTACGGGTATCCAGCCCTGTAAATGTACTATGGTCGGGGAGGTAGTCATATGTACCTCCGTTCATAATGGTGTGTACGGGATCTGTATACCGGATATCCCAAAACGGTTTTTCTCTTCCAGGGTAGGAGATAAAGGTCTGTGTCTCTTTCAGTACATTTGTGGTATCGGCAGGGCTGCGATAGTATACATAGGAGACTTTATGGTTGCTTCCACATGCAGAGGAGACAAGTACTCGTCTGTTATTGGGATCACTCTGGTAGATGACGGAAAAAGGCTTTGGTTTTTCCTCATTGCCTTCCCCGTGGTATTCAGCATACTTTTTCTTTGCATCTTCATAGAGCTCTTTGGCTTTCTGTTCTATTTTGTCCCCAAGAGCACAGTTGTTGAGTAGAAAAGCAGTCATTATGAGCAGAAGGGAAACTGTATATTTCACAAATACGTCCTAAATACGATATTTTTTAGTCACAGTATACATATTTTTGTTTAAAGCTTTGGGGCAGGGGTGGATATGTGCTCCGATCTCCACCATGATGTATGCATACTGCATGCAGGAATCATGACAGAAGGGAGATAGGTATAGTGCCGCCCAAGTTTGTAGCCGAGATACTTCATCATGTTGCGCAGGAAAAATTCGGGCAGTTTCATGTAGGCATGATGCTGTTTGAGATAGTGAAGTTCAGATTTGATGTAGCGTTTTCCTTCCCCTTCCGCTTTTCCGAAAGTCTTTAGCAGCCAATCCTCTTTTGTGTGAAATACACCTGTGTCAAAATAGCGTTTGAACTCTTCAGTAATGGTATAGCTGTGTGCGTGGTATACCTCTGCCTGGGCATTGTAGGCTATTGTATACCCTAAAAGCAGGATTCTCGCTGCAATATGCATGTCTTCACCTACAATAAGACCATCTTTGAACCAGCCGACTTTTTCAAGAACCTCTTTTTTGTATGCCGAGAAGCTGTCTGAAAAAAATGCAGTTTTGATACCATATTTCTCTTTGTCCGAAAGTCTCCTGCTGTAGGAGTGTTCCGGATAGTTAAAGTATCGTAGGTGTCTTCCAAAAAGTGAGGTATCCTCATATGGAAGCTGTCTGCCAAAGACTGCACCAGTCTTCGGATCATCGAGTGTGCGAACCAGTGTTTCAATCGCTGTATCGCTGCATGGCATGGCATCTTGTGTCAAAAAGACAATGATGTCCCCTGTGGCTTGTTTTGCCGCTATAGTACGTGTTCCTCCATGGTCAAAAGTCTCTTTTGGAATGGTCAAGACAGTATCGGCAGCCGTTTTTGCGAGTGCAGGTGTTGCATCTGTAGAGGAGGAGTCTATAATGATCAATTCAAATGTGACACTTTGTGCTTTGAGCTTTTTCAACAGATCAGGGAGGTAACTTTCTGCATTGTAGGTGGGTATGACAACTGATATTTTCATGTGTGTGATCCGTAACTGACTGCTTTTTTGTACAACGGTTTTTCTACGTTTCGGTAGTATAACAGACTGAAGGTTACACACAGCAGAAGGATGAGAAACAAACCTGCAAGAGGTATCCATGGATGCTCATTGCTGGTAAAAAGGTTGCGCAGACCGAGGTAGTAGAACATCTCCAGAATAATGAGATGCGAGAGATAAAGGGTATAGGAAGCATTTCCGAGTGAAACAAGAAACTTCCCGGCACGATAGATCTGCTGCTGTTCCAAAATCATCACACTCCATACGAGAGAAAATGCACCACCTCCAAGAGAGAATACACGTAAAAGACCATTGGTGATCTCATAGGAAAATGCATACCCATAAGCAGAAACAGAGATCAAAAGTGCCAGTGGAAGCATTGCAGAGGTCAATAAGCGTTCTCTGAACATATAGAGGATAACGCCTGAAAAAAATTCCAGAAGAAAAGGGGAGTAGAGCAGGGGTGCTGGTTCGGTATGTGTCAAAAAGGTATAGCCGGAGAGGAGGGCGACCAAAAGGGAGAAAAGAGGGATTATTTTATAGAGTTGTTTGATAGAAACCATAAATGTCAGCAGAAACAGAAGATAGAAATAGAGTTCATAGGTCAATGACCATGAGACCGGCAGAATCAGTTGAAACATATTGGTATTTGTCAGAAAAAATGATCCTAAAATATCAAGGACATGGAGTCTATCGGGGTCTTTCATATACCAGATCAGAAGCATAATGAGAAAAAACGGCCAGTAGCCAAGGTAGATACGAAAAAGCCTGTGTTTGATAAAGATAGTGGCATTGCTGCGTGTACGTGCTTTTGGAAATGTTGTATATGCCATAATGAAACCACTGATAACAAAAAAGATGTCTACACCAGCAAATCCCCAGTGCACAAGGGTTTTGATTGGAGACAACGATCCACCCATGACTTCATAATGAGGCAGAGCATGGTGGAGTACGACAAGCAGTGCGGCAACTGCCCTGAGCATCTGGATATTGTGCAGGGTACGGGGGTGACTAGCCGGCATACAGAGATGAGATATGGTTGAGAATATTTTCAACGTAGTCGGGTTCGAGTACGACCCCTTTGTCATACGTTTTGACCCGTTCTGCCGGTGCACCGATATTGAAAACCATGAGAGGCATCTGCATCATAATGATCTCCTGGGTAGTATAAGAGAATGTCTCCGGACAGATGGAGGGGATGAGAAAGATATCAATCTCATGTTCCCTTACAAGTGTCGGAAGCATTTCACGCTCATAACGACCGGTTACATGGAAACGATCACTTTTGATATGCTCTGATATCTCTCCAATGAGCACGACATTGATATCGAGCCCCCGCTCTTCAATGGTTTTTACAAGAGACTTGACGACACCGGCACCTTTGGCAAGGTTGATTGCTCCAAGGATACCAATGGTAATGCCTGTTTTTTCAGGTTTTCTGCCGGCATGAACCGGAGGAAGATCAGCTACCTGATGCGGCTCTATCGAAAATTTTTCCTCCCCAATATCAGGATAGGCTCTGTGCATGATTGTTCTGGATGAGTCGGAAAAACATATGATACGTGTCGCTTCCGAGAGCAGTGTGTGCCACAGAGACCGCCACATAGCGACATCGGTATGGTCGTTGCCAAAGGTTTTCCATTCAAGGTCGTTGTGTGCCATACACTGTGCGCAGCGCTCTATTGACGGGACCTCACAAAAACGGCTGTTCTCATCGAGCAGTGTAAAGTTCGGACAGACAGGATAGTAGTCATGGATAGGAATGACAAGGTCACTATGGTGGATCTCCTGAAGAGTTTTTAGGAGAATGAGCATACGGTCAGTCTCTTTGAAGGAGACCATCGTATTGATAAATATCTCCTGAATGACCAGTACATTGAATAGATGCTCGACTCCCTCTATATTTTCGATTGAAAAAGAGAAGTGATACTGGTTGTAGTCGAAGTAGAAGTTGTACTGTCCTGCATAGAAGTCATATGCCATATAGAGTACTTTTTTCCCTTCTTGACGGTATTTCTCCCTCACTTCCTGTGCATACATATTTGCACCTCCGCCAAGTGCATGATCGACAATCAGGAAAAGACCTTTTCCATGTAAAGAAGAGGCGGTCATAACGAGCATATTTCGCAGCAAGGCGTGAGGATCCCGTTTGATATATTCGGAAACCTCTTTATCGTAATCAGGGTATCTCTCAAGAAGTTTCTGTCCGTTTTCAGCCATAAGCATGGATTTCTGCTGTGCAGAAAAAGATCCTCCGTGTTTATGGTAGACAAAAAGGTTTGGTACCAGAAGATTACGGTATCCCTGTGCAATGGCACGCTGGCACCAGTCATTCTCCTCACCATACCCTTTGCCGAAGGTCTCTTCATCAAAGAGCCCTATCTGTTGTGCAAGGTCGTAGTTAACTCCCATGCAGAAACCGACTCCTGTCGGGATGGTTTCATAAAATGTCTCAGGGTTGATCTCTCTGAATGCTTTGTCCAGTGTATCGACATCCATACCGTCAAAGATCTCATTGTCTTCGAGAAATACCGGGAAACTTGCGATCTGCCCAGCATTGGTAAATGGGGTTGTCGATGCGATGTTTGGCATATGCACAATAGGGTACATCAGCCGTTCAAGCCAGAAAGGAGGAACCTCGGTATCTGTATTGAGGATCAGGAAATGGTTTTCTGTATGTTCAAATGCCTCATTGACACTCTTGACAAATCCAAGATTGGTTTTATGGTCGATGAAGATCGCATCAGGATGTTTTTCAAGACGCTTGAGAAGATAGGGTTTGACCCTTTCATCGGGGCTGCAGTCATTGACAACAATGAGTCTGTAGGGAGAGGTTGTGTGTGCTTCAATACTGTCAAAGAGGGCTTCGAGGAATTCAAATCCGTTATAGACCGGGATGATGATATCTGTACGCAGGCCATCCAAAGAAAAATTGCGCTGCTTGAAGCGTTTGAACCACTTGACAGGATCTATTTTTTCAAGGTTGGCACTTCGTTTGAGGTTGCGTTGGCTTTTTTCTTTTACCTTTTGTACGAGATAGCGTATCTCGCCACGCTTAAGATAAAAGAAGACCTTTTTCAAAACAGTAGGGTTTTTGAGCAGGGCGACAACAGTTTTCAGTTTACCGGGAAGATCGGCGATTTTTTTTGGGAAGAGACGTTTGATTCGGCTTTTGATGCGCATTGACTCTGCAAGCTCCTCCAGCGCATCGATTCTGTCATATTGCTCCTGAATCTTGCGTTTTTGTACGGTGAAGACATCTTCTCCGTGATATTGTTGCGAAAGCACCAAAGAGGCTGTCTCTTCGAGTGTCTGGTCATCCAGCTGCGAATAGTGTGACGGACTTGGAGCTATGGTTTTGCCTTTTACATGACAGACAATCCCAAAGAAGCGTTCAAGTGCATGGGCGATTGTGTTGTCTTTTTGCCCTTTCTCCTCTTCAAATGTCAGTTTCCCTTCTCGAAACAGTTTTAGTATCGGTTCTAACAGTTCACTGCGCACCCAGAACATGGTACCTCCTGCAAAGAGGTATTCGTCTTGAAAAAGGAAACCGGACATCTCTATGAGTTTGTCTATTTTGGCGGTATTGCCATAGTCGTAGCGTTCGGAATCAAGAATCGTATTTTTCCCTGTCACCATACCGATGTTCGGGTCGTTTTCAAACATTGCAATCGTCTCTTTGACGGTACGGTCTGAGCCTATAAGATCGAAGTAAAGCAGTTTTCTCCAGACATTGCCAAGAGGGCTTGCACCGGTTTTTTTGGTATGCAGTTTACAGATATAGCGGTAAGTCGAGGTTCCGATATGATCCATGACAAGCAGAAACGGGAGTACGTCACGTCCGCGGTTTTGGGTACGGTAAAGATGGACGCCGGGATGTTCTTTGAGTATTACTGCAGCCTCTTCCTTCCCAATATGCGGAGGAATGGTTACATAGAGATCGAATGGTATATCTATCCGGCTGATATATTCCCGTATCTCTGGCCAGATGTCAGGGTAGAAAACATGACAGACAATAGCTATCTGAGTCGAAGAAGGTGCAACAGCCTCAGGAGTACCTTCAGAGACTTCGTTGTCGATATAATGTAGTTGTACCATAGGTTCATTCAAAGTGGACTGCCTTTTGTCTTGTTGTCGGTTGTAAAATGATTATACGCCTATCTGAAAATATTCAAACCCCATCGCTTTCATGCGCTGTCTGTCAAACTGGTTGCGTCCGTCAAAGAAAACAGGGGTTTTCAACAGTTTTTTCATCTCGTCAAAATCCGGGCTTCTGAACTCCTGCCACTCAGTGACCAGTATCAGGGCATCAGCACCGTTTAGGGCTTCATATTTGCTCTCTGCATAGCTTACGGCAGTATTGTCTTTGAGATAGAAGCTCTCTGCCTCATGGCGGGCTTTGGGGTCATAGGCAACCACATGTGCACCGCGGCTCGTTAGCTCGTTGATGATAGTAATAGAGGAGGCTTCACGCATGTCATCGGTCTCTGGTTTGAACGCCAGTCCCCATACTGCGAATGTTTTGCCGGAGAGATCTTCACCAAAGTATTTGATGACCTTGTCACTCAGTACCTTTTTCTGGGCATAGTTGACGGCTTCAACCGCATCGAGAATACGTGGTGTATAGCCCACGTCTTTTGCTGTTTTTGCCAGTGCCTGTACATCTTTTGGAAAACAGCTGCCACCATATCCGCATCCGGGGTAGATGAAGCTGTAACCGATCCGGCTGTCCGATCCGATACCGTTTCTGACTTTGTTAACATCTGCACCGACACGTTCACAGATATTGGCAATCTCATTCATAAAAGAGATCTTGGTAGCCAGCATGGCATTTGCGGCATATTTGGTCATCTCAGCACTTTTGATATCCATGCCGATGAAGCGGTCACGGGTTTTCATGAAAGGTGCGTAGAGATCATGCATAATTTCCATAGCACGCTCGCTCTCTGCTCCTACCACTACACGGTCAGGGTGCATAAAGTCCTGTATCGCCGCCCCCTCTTTCAAAAATTCCGGATTGCTGACAACATCGAAATCAATGGTCACACCACGTTTGTCCAGTTCCTCCTGAATGGCTGTCCTGACCTTGTCTGCGGTGCCGACAGGTACAGTCGACTTGTCTACAACCACAAGATAGTCCTGCATATGCCTGCCTATCTCTCTGGCTACTGCAAGGACGTATTGGAGATCGGCACTTCCATCTTCACCCATCGGTGTGCCAACGGCGATGAAACAGACCAGAGAATCTGCAACAGCCTCTGCCGTATCTGTGGTAAAATGGAGTGTTCCTTTCGCATAATTCTCCAGTACCATCTTCTCCAGTCCCGGTTCATAGATCGGTATTTTACCCTCTTTGAGTGATGCAATCTTATGCTCGTCAATATCCACACAGGTGACACTGTTGCCCATTTGGGCAAAACATGTACCGCTTACCAGACCCACATAGCCTGTTCCTATTACCGAAACTTTCATTCTTCCAATCCTTTTATATTGCTTTTCATCAGCAGTGTCGAGAGGTACATCAGCATATCGGTCAGAATATTGACAAACCGAACGAGAAGTACAGAAAAGATAATGATATCCGATGCAATATCGACGTGCAAAAACGCAGCGATTGCGATGAATGTACCTTCTCTGACACCCAATCCCCCTGATGCCCCCGGTGTAACGAACCCTATCAGCCAGCTGATAATATAGATACTGACACACTCAAAGAAGAGTCCCAAACTCATCTCTGGAGAGAGTGTGGCAACTATAACCCCCAGCATAATCCCCTGCAGTGCAATCGATACAGAGAGGAGGAGGTTGATCCTGATCTTCTCCCTTGCAGGAAATGAAGGGTACGTGTAGTGCACAACAATAGCTGCAATGATACAAGA
>JALTYW010000162.1 GCA_027046415.1 Sulfurovum sp. | reverse complement strand
CAAGAGATGCTTCCGGCAGCATACCTGCCTGTATGAACTGTACATCTCCTTTGGTATCCAGTGCAAGCAGGAAAGGAATGCTTCCCTGCCATTGGGCTCTCTGGGCAATGTAGCTGACAAAAAGTCGCTCTGTCGTACCTGAGACAACAGTATAGTTCATCCCTTTCTTCTTGGCAAATTCCCGAAGCTGATCAACAGTGTAGCCCTGTACCTCTACCGCGATAATAGCGAGTTTGTCTTTGTGCTTTTTTTGCAGATCGATCAGATGGGGGATGCTCATGAGGCATGGTGGACAGTTGTGTCCAAAAAATTCAAGAAAGACCACTTTACCTTCCATTCCTTCAATCTTCAAACCTTCAGGTGTACCTTTTATGGTATAGCTTTTTCCATTAATATCTTTGATCTCAAGCGCAGTTTTTTTGTCGTTCTCAGCATGTGTACTGCTTACAAGAGAGAATACAAGCAGCAGTGCTGTCAGTAGTTTTTTCATAATCTCATACCTTTGTAGAATTGATATAGCGTATTATAGACATTATACATTAACCATTATGTAAAAATCGTGGAATTTTAAAAAAAAGGAGTGATTTTTCAAAGAGCATCGAGAAGTTCATTAAAAGGAGGAGAAAATATTATGAAAAGGAGACCAAAATGAAAAATCAGGGGGAGTTTTTCTTGGATCCTTCTGATGCTCTTATGGTAGAAGTATATAAGAGTAAGTTTAACCGAATGCTAATATATAAGTGAAGAGTTAATAGTTAATAGTGAATAGTTTTGGTATGCTTTTCTTACGAAAAGCTTTTATTGAATGGAGAAAGTATGATTAGAAGAATTGTTTTAGGTGCTGTTTTTACTGTCTCTGTAGTGAGTGCTGGGGTACCTCTGGAACAAAAAATAGGGCAAATGCTGATGGTTGGGTTTCATGGTACTTCTGCCAAACCCGGTTCGCAGATATGCAACGATATCAGGCAGTACAATCTTGGTGCGGTCATACTGTTTGACTACAACCCTGTTGATAAAACAAAACCCAAAAACATCGCTTCCAAAGCACAGGTAGCTAAACTTACCAAGGAGCTTAAGGCGTGCAGTCGTGACGGGAAGCTGCTCATCGCTGTCGATCAGGAGGGCGGCAGGGTGCAGCGGCTTAAGAGCAAATACGGTTTTTACGGCAAATTCCCCAAAGCAGCGGATGTGGTGAAGTCGGGCAATATGAAGCAGACGTATGAGAAGATGGCGCAGGAGTTAAGAAGCGTGGGGATCAACTATGATCTTGCTCCGGTTGTTGACCTTGACATCAACCCTAAAAACCATGTTATACACGGGTTGGGACGCTCTTTCTGCAAAGCCCCCAAAACGGTGCAGAAGTACGCTTCCATTTTCATCGATGCAATGCACCTATACGGGGTACTGACCTCCCTGAAACACTTTCCCGGTCATGGCTCTTCGGTGGGTGACACCCATAAGGGTTTTGTTGATGTAACCAATTTGTGGAAACCGGTTGAGCTGGAGCCTTACAAATTGCTCAAAATGAAAGCCGATACGGTGATGGTTGCCCATGTCTTCAACCAAAAGCTTGATCCAGACTACCCGGCAACACTGTCAAAAAAAACAATTGAGGGGTTACTGCGAAAAAAGATCGGTTTTCAAGGGGTGGTGATCACCGATGATCTGCAGATGGGGGCGATCAGCAAGAAGTATTCGCTCAAAAAGACGCTGGAGCTTGCCATTAATGCCGGTGATGATATGCTGCTCTTTGGTAATCAGCTTGACCCTCGCAAGGTCGTTTCGACCAAAAAACTGGTAGAGACCATCATAACACTGGTAAAAGAAGGAAAAGTTTCACCTGAACGCATTGAACATGCCTATAGGCGGATAGAGAAACTCAAGGTGAGGTTGCCTTAAAGGGAGATATCCCTTTCAAGAAATCGTTCGAGTATAATTTTCGCAGCGACAGAATCAAGGCGCCCGTCCCGTTTGTGGCGGAAATCGCCTTTGGTCATCTCGGCGGCTTCATAGCTGCTTCCTTGTTCATCCTGATAAAATACGGGGATGTCCAAGTCCAAAAGAGAGACAAAATGTTTGATGCGCCGCTCCATCTCCTCTTCGCTGCTTCCTCCACGGGGCAGCCCAACCACCAGTGCATCTATCTCCCATTCATCTAAAAATGCACGTACATCGTTGGCTGCCTGCTTTCTGTTTTTTCTTAAAATAGCATTTTGGGGCAGAACAATACTGCCGTCTAGACTAATAGCGGTTCCGATACGTTTGAGTCCGACATCAATACTGGCATATTTCATAACAGAAAGTATAGCCAAATTTGCTACAAAGCCGAATGTTTCACCGGCATTATATAACTTTTTTCAATATTTACATAGCAGATTTTATGTTGATTGTGTAAAATAGTCTTTTGGAGGTAATAGGATGAAAGCAGTACTTTTTTGGGCAGCAGCGGGTGTATTGACACTTCTGTATGCAGGAGATTATTTGGATGGAAAAGTAGATGTATTTTGGATGTGGGTTACGATCGTGGTACTTGGA
>JALTYW010000161.1 GCA_027046415.1 Sulfurovum sp. | reverse complement strand
GGCATGGGGCGAGTGGGTACGCAAGTTTGCCTATCTATTGAGTTGATGTCTTATGTTTACACTCCATTAAATAACATAGATTATAATTGTTATTAGATAATCAAATTTCAAGGAGTTGCAACATGCATATGAAAGATAGAGTCAAAAGTATCATCAAAGATGACCTGAACAAAGAGAATCTGGGTATGGTCTCACTCCACCAGACCCGTGAACTGATCATGGATGCAGGGGCGATTTTGCTCGATGTACGTCCACCAGCAAAAGTGACAGGAGAAAATGCGCAGGAAGCGGGGATCGCAAATGCGTATTATACTCCCTATCCTGAGTTTGACCAGTACCTTGATGAGTTGCCTCAAGAGCACGATACACCTATAGTCGTAGCCTGCCTCAAAGGGTGGTTCGCCAACCGTGTAAAGGGGTATCTTGGATTTATGGGCTATAGCAATGTCTATGTACTTGATACGAGTATTGAAGACCTGATTGAAGTGCATCATGCACATGCAGACAAGTAAACACTCTCTATAGCTTCTATCATCTTCTCTCGTTCCACACGCTCCTGCGTGGGAATGCAGATGACACCCTCAAAACAATATCATCTCTGAATTGAAAAATGTTTTATATGTGTTCCCATGCGGGAGCATAGGAAGACTATATGGTAAGGTGTAGGGTGTTGTCCCCCGACAACACCAATAGCTATAAACGACAACCTAATACAAACCATATTTTAGCCTTCAAAAAAGAAGGTGTTGTAAGGGTACAACACCCTACAGTCGTGCCATGAGTAGGCTGTAGTTACAGCAGTCCGCTCAGTGCCACAAGCAGAACAGGCGGCGTGATGACCAGTCCCACTTTCATATACTCCCCCCAGCCTATCTTGACACCCTTTTGTGCGAGTACATGCAGCCAGAGCAGGGTGGCGAGTGATCCGATAGGGGTCATCTTGGGACCGAGGTTGCAGCCGAGGATGTTGGCATAGACCAACGCTTCGTTGCCCGCATAGCCGATCTTGTCGATGGCAAGATCCATGATCATGATGGTAGGCATGTTGTTCATCACTGCAGAGATCACTGCAGCAAGGAAGCCTGTGCCGATGACTGCGACATGATCGCCGTAGGATTTAAGTGTGAGCAGTATTTCGGAGAGATCATCGGTGAGTCCGGCATTTTTGAGCCCATAGACCACCACGTAGAGCCCGATGGAGAACCATACCACCTGCCATGGGGCGGCTTTGATGGTCATGATAGGTTTGGTCGCTTTGTACTTCGCCGCGATCGCCAGAAAGATCAGCGCGCCGCCAAGGGCGAAGATGGAGATGGGCAGATGGTAGATGTCACCGATGAAGTAGCCGACCATCAAAAGTGCCAGAAATGCCCAGCTGAGTTTGAACATCGGCATGTTTTTGATGGCAGACTCAGGCGTGGCGAGATTTTCGATGTCGAGGTGTTTGGGAATGTCTTTGCGAAAGAAGAGCCAAAGTATCGCCAGTGATGCAGCGATGCTCAGCAGGTTTGGCAAAAACATATGTGCTGCATACTCCCAAAAACCAATATGAAAATAGTCAGCAGTGACGATATTGGTCAGGTTAGAGATAACCAGCGGGTTGGAAGCACTGTCGCCGATGAATCCACCCGCCATCAAAAAGGCGAACATCGCTGCAGGCTTCATATCGAGGTGTTTCATCTTGGCAAGCAAGATGGGTGTGAGGATCAGTGCTGCACCGTCATTGGCAAAAAATGCTGCTACCACTGCTCCAAGCAGCAAAATATAGATAAACATCAACTGCCCGTTACCACGACTCAGCCGCACCATCTTGAGTGCTGCCCACTCGAAAAATCCGATCTCATCAAGTACCATCGAAAGCAGAATGATCCCAATGAACGCCAATGTCGCGTCCCAGACGATGCCTGTAACGGTGATGACATCCTCAAAGCTTACAACACCCAAAATGAGTGCAACGATCGCACCAATGATGGTAGTTGTACCGATCTGCAGACCTTTGGGCTGCCAGATGACAAAAAGCAGAGTAACTAAAAAGAGAGCAGAAGCGAGTAGCATGGGTTATTGCTCCGGATTGAGAACTTTGGACTTGGCAAGTGCCGCTTCGATCTCCTCTTTGCTCACATCACCGGTCAGATCAAGTGAGACATCACCGTCATTGCCGCTGACTTCCATGTTTTGGATCTTCTTTTTTGTCTCGTCACTCATGCATTCGCACTGTCCAGTCGCACAGTTCTCGACCATCTTGACGATGTTTTGTTTTTTGACCTCTCCTGTGAAGCTGATCTTGACGCCGTTATTGGTTGTGTTTACATTTTTTTCCATTTTTAATCCTTCAAATTTTAATTTCTAATTTTTCAGCGCTTCCTCAATCTTCGGCAGCAGCACACTCTTTATCTCCTCATACGTCTTCTCAAACGCTTCATACCCCTTCCCATCCGGGTCTTCAAACCCTACATGTATCTTGGGTACAGGCTTGGGGAACATGGGGCAGGTTTCGTTGGCGTGGTCGCAGACGGTCACGACAAGGTCATAGTCGT
>JALTYW010000160.1 GCA_027046415.1 Sulfurovum sp. | reverse complement strand
GAAGAATGTTTGTATGCTTTTTTTTTTTTTTTTTTTCAATAAAAGCATTGCACAGCAATGCAAACTGACACTCTTCACTCTTTACTCTTCACTCTTCACTAAAACAGCACTTGTGCTGTTGTCTTCAGGAGCACTCATGGCAAATTCACTGCCCAAACACTACACCAAAACCCTCGACAACGGACTTGAGGTTGTCGTGATCCCTATGCACAACGACTCCAATGTCATCACTACCGACATCTACTACAAAGTAGGCAGCCGCAACGAAGTGCTGGGTAAAAGCGGCATGGCACACATGCTTGAACACCTCAGTTTCAAATCGACCAAAAAGCTTAAAGAGGGAGAGTTCGATGTCATCGTCAAAAGCCACGGCGGTGTGGACAATGCCTCTACAGGTTTTGACAAGACACACTACTTTATCAAAACCGCCAGTAAAAACCTTGATATGACGCTTGATCTTTTCTCAGAACTCATGCACAACCTCAAACTCGATGATGGTGAGTTCCAAAGAGAGCGGCAGGTGGTTGCCGAAGAGCGACGCTTGAGAACCGACAACAGTCCCATGGGCTACCTCTACTTCCGTCTCTTCAACACCCACTATGTCTACCACCCCTACCACTGGCTGCCTATCGGGTTTATGGAAGATATCCAAAGCTGGAAGATCGAGGACATCAGAGCCTTCTACCACCGCTACTACCAGCCCTGCAATGCCATTCTTGTCGTTGCAGGTGACATTGAACCCGAGCGGGTATTCAGTGCCGCACAGCGCTACTTCGGAAACATCAAAAATGAACACCCTATTCCAAAGGTAACAGCGGTCGAACCAAAGATAGACGGTGCCAAACGTGCCGTACTGCACAAAGAGAGCAACAGGGTCGACACCATCGCCATTGCCTACCCCATCCCCAATTTTGAAGATGACGACCAGGTGGTGCTCTCTGCCATCAGCCACATCCTCAGCCATGGCAAAAGTTCATGGTTTGAAAAAGAGCTGGTACACGACAAGCATCTTGTCAACCAGATCTACGGTTACAACATGGAGATGAAAGATCCCGGCATTTTCCTCATCATGGCAATGGCAAACCCCGGTGTTGACATACACAAGGTTGAAAAAGCGATCCTTGACGAACTTGAAAAGCTCAAAAGCGGTCATGTCACCCAAGAAGAACTTGACAAGGTCAAGATCAACACCAAAGCCGAATTTATCTACTCTTTGGAGAGTTCAAACAATGTTGCCAGCCTCTACGGGGACTATTTGGCAAAAGGCAACCTGAAGCCTTTACTTGAATATGAAGAGAAATTAGATAAAATAACGCTCAAAGATATTGTGCGTGTGGCAAAGAAGTACTTCAATCATGACTTCTCCACCACAGTCATTTTGAAAAAGCACGATGACAACAACACAGCCAAACAGGAACAGTAATGGATACCTATATTACCGGTGCGACCACTGCACTGATCACCCCGTTTAAAAACGGACAGCTTGACGAAGCGACCTTCGCGACACTGATTCAAAGACAGATCGACAACGGCATCGATGCCGTCTGCCCTGTCGGTACGACTGGCGAGAGCGCCACACTCAGTCATGATGAGCACAAACGCTGCATCGAGATTGCCGTAGAAGTTTGTAAAGGGACACAGACCAAAGTCCTTGCCGGTGCAGGCAGCAACGCCACACACGAAGCGATCGACATTGCCAAACATGCAGAAAGCTGCGGTGTAGATGCCATCTTCTCCGTCAGCCCCTACTACAACAAACCAAGTCAGGAGGGGCTCTACCAGCACTATAAAGCCATCGCTTCAGCGGTAGCTGTCCCTTTCATGCTCTACAATGTACCCGGACGTACCGGTGTGGACATTTTGCCAGACACCGTTAAAAGACTCTTTGACGATGTACCCAACATCATGGGTATCAAAGAGGCGACCGGTTCCATCGAGCGTACCGTAGAGCTGCTGGCAAAAGTGCCTGAACTCTACGTCTTCAGCGGTGACGATGCCATCGACTTCCCCATCCTTGCCAGCGGAGGCAAAGGAGTGACATCGGTCACCTCCAACCTGCTGCCGGACATGAAAGCCAAACTGGCACACGCAGCACTTGCTGGGGACTTCAAAACCGCCAAAGCGCTCAATGACGATCTCTTTGCCATCAACAAAGTGCTCTTCTGCGAAAGCAACCCCATCCCCATCAAAGCGGCGATGTATATTGCCGGATTGACTGAGACACTGGAGTACAGACTGCCACTGGTACCGCCAAGCAGTGAAAACATGAAAAAGATCGAAGAGGTCATGAAACAATACCACATCGCAGGAGTAGCCTAATGAGTAACATGAAAGGGAAAACCGCTGTTATCACAGGAGCCACCAAAGGCATCGGACTGGCAGCTGCCAAAAAGTTCGCCCAAAACGGTGTCGATGTCGCATTTACCTACAACTCCAACAAAGAGGCAGCCGACAAGATCGCTGCAGAATTGGAAGCAGAATATGGCATCAAAGCAAAAGCCTACCCGCTTGACATTCTCGACACAGACCAGTTCAAGCCGCTCTTT
>JALTYW010000159.1 GCA_027046415.1 Sulfurovum sp. | reverse complement strand
TAAAGCGAAGCAAACTCAGTAGGAGCGGTTTTTCATCGCTGCTTTGGCTTCCCTGTCAAGGGTTTTTGCCTTGAGGTCTGCGCGTTTGTCGTGGAGCTTTTTCCCTTTGGCGATGGCAATGCTTACTTTTGCGAAGTTGCGTTCGTTGAAGTAGATCATCAGCGGTACGATGGTCAGTCCGTCTTTGTGTACTTTGTTGTAGAGTTTTAGCAGCTCTTTTTTGTGCAGCAGCAGCTTGCGCGGCGTACGGCTGTCACGTGCAAAGTGGCGGTTGGTGGTCTCCAGTTCGGCGATGTGTGCATTCATCAGGTAAAGTTCGCCCTTGATGAAACGGCAGAAGGCATCGTTGAGGTTGGCACGCTTGGCACGCAGTGCCTTGACCTCGCTTCCCTGAAGTACAATACCCGCTTCGAACTTTTCGAGTATCTCATAGTCGTGTCTGGCTTTTTTGTTCTGTGCAATGATGTTGATGCCCACGCCATTCCTTTTTTTGATGCAATTATACCATATAGAGAAGTATCAGTAGAGTATCGGTAAAATATAACAAAGGAGTTTGTTATGAGAAGAATTATTTTGACAGTAGGTGTGATGGTGTGGATGTTTACAGGTATGGTAATGGCATCCGGACCACTGGGGAAAAAGTGGGAATCAAACAAAAACTGTGAAGCGTGTCATCAGGAGATATCGAAAAAGTGGGAGACTTCACGTCACTCAAACTCCCATTTCAGCAAGAACGATCTGTTTAAAAAATCATTAGAGTACATTGTACGAAAAAATCCGACCATGATTCTTGATGAGGTTAAGGTGGAGTGTGCACAGTGTCACAATCCGAGACTCGCCAAACGGGATGTCAGCAATGAAGAGAAGGTTGGATTACTTCTGGAGGATGACCAGACAAAGAAGCATTTTCATGCCATATTGGAAAATAAGACCATGAAGAACGGTATCAACTGTATGGTCTGTCATAATATCGATGAGATCCATCTGGACAAGAAAAAGGGGTCTGGAGGGATGAACAGTGTGAAGTTTGGACCACAGGGGACGATGTTCGGTCCCTTTGCCGATGCTGTATCTCCCTACCATAAAACAGAACAGCGTGCCCATTTTGTCGGAGATAAGCCAACACTCTGTTTTGTCTGTCACTACAGTCAGAAAAATGCACATGGTCTTGAGGTTTATGCAACAGGCAAAGAGTATGACCAGTTCAAAACAGGAGAAGAGGGGTGTAAAGAGTGTCACATGAGTAAAAAGCGCAAAGGAGTCGCTTCAAACTTCGCACCAGCAGGAGAGAAACCAAAAGCACGTATGATGAGAGCACACCGGTTTGCCAGTGTGGATAACAGCAATATCCTGAACGATTTTGTGGATGTAAAAGGAACAACGGACGGAGACAAATTTGTGATTACCCTTAAGAATAGGGCACCCCATAAAATACCGACAGGATATGGGCTTAGGAAGATCATTTTGAAGGTGACCTTCCTTGACAAAAATGACAAAGTGCTTGCAAAAAAACGGTATGTATTGGGTACCAAGTGGGTCGATGAAAAAGGTAAGGAGACCATCCCTCATCTGGCAGTGAAGGTTGCCAAAGATACACGTATGGACGGGAAAAGTACCAATGCTTACAGGTTCCCGATCCCTGATGGGGCTGTGTATGCCAAATATAGTTTCTCATATCGTCTCATTCCTGAGGGATTGGCAAAAGAGCTTGGCATTACCGATCCGTTCTTCCTTAGGGAATATACCTTCTCGGAGCAGCGGGTGCATCTGTAAAATGGTGAATATTTGGTTCAAATTGGTTAAAATACGGCAATCCATTTAAAGGAATCGTGTGCTGCCAGACCAGAGTGTACCGTTTTACAACCTCGATACTAAAGCGCAGGGGGAGATCAGCCGGATTACCAAACGGCTTTTGGTCAAAAAAGGGGAAACCCTTTTTAGCGGGGATGAACTGCTGCGTTATTTCTACATTGTTGTCAGCGGGAAGATCAAAAGCTATCAGCTCAACCTTGACAACGGCAAGGAACAGACCATCTTTGTTTATCGTCAGGGAGATATGTTCGATACGATCGTACTGCTTGACGGTGAGCCTCACGATGTGATGTATGAAGCGCTGGAAGATTCCGAACTGCTGCAACTGCCCATTGAAGAGGTACGTCACCTGCTGCATACCAATGAGTCGTTCAACCGCATGTTCTTCCCCTATCTTGCCAAGCAGATGCGCCATATGGAGGAGCTGGCCACCGACCTCTCACTCTATTCAACTTCAGAACGCCTCATCAAACTTCTGCTACAAAATCTTGACCCCAACAACCGCCTGAAGTACAAACTCATTCAGGGGCTCTCCAACACAGAGATCGCCAAACTGATCGGTACGGTTCGCCATGTGGTCGAACGCCACCTCAAGGCACTCAAAGCCGACGGTACAATTGCAACCAAGAACAAAGATGTACAGATTTTGGATGCCAACAAACTCCTCGAAAAGATCAATCTTTTTTAAACCGCAACTTTTTTTAAAAAATGCAACCATGGTTGCATTCTTCGTTTAGCTACT
>JALTYW010000158.1 GCA_027046415.1 Sulfurovum sp. | reverse complement strand
CAGGAGGGCGCTTCCGATGTGGAAGCGAATGAGGAATTATGGTTTGCATCACTTTGTGATGCTTTCATTTGAAAGGATGGTGCGGATGCTGGCGTAGGGTGCTGTACCCCTACAGCACCAAAGGTTTGTTTGTTCATAGGGCTCTTTTCATCTGTTTCCTCATTTTCTTTTTTGTTTGTTTTGTCAAAAACATTGGTCAAAATACCCGCTGTGACAGCAATGATCATGGAGGTGATGATGCGGTAGATGGTAAAGATCCACCCAAAGATGCCGTAGGTTGCCAAGATGGAATCCACACCGGTAATGGGGGTGGAGATGAGAAAGGAGAGCGTCGCTCCCTTGCTTGCACCCGATTTTTTGATGGAGGTTGCCAGAGGAATGACCCCGCAGGAGCAAACGGGCAGGGGAATACCAAAGAGGGTGGACTTGACCACCGAAGAGACATTGTCACTCCCAAGATGTCTGGTAACGATGCTGTCGGGTACGATCTCATGTAAGATACCTGCAAAGACAAGCCCAAACAGGATGTAGGGTGCCATGGCGATGCTCAGCTGCCAGAGTGCTTCTAAAAAATGTGTAATTTCCATCTATATCCTTTTATGTATGGCTTAATCTAAAGTTGGATATCATACATATAACAATATAGTTATATGAAAAGATACCTTTAAAGGAGCTGAAAGTGGCAAAAATCGATGAAATCACAGCACTGTGTAAAGCACTCTCCGACATGAACCGTGTCAGGATCATCGCATTGGTAGCACGTGAAGGCAGTGTCTGTGTCTGTGAACTGTGCGATACGCTTGGGCTTTCCCAGCCGCTTGTCTCCCGACATCTCAAACAGCTCAAAGCTGCAGGCATACTGGTCTCACACAAGGAGGGAAAGTGGGCGGTCTACACCCTCAACCAACATGCCGATACCTTCTTGAAGTGCGTGTTGGATGAGATACGCAGTGATGAAAAAGCACTCCCGCCGCTATGTGCGTGTGACAGATGTTAATTTATTAAAAACTATATGCCACAATGAGTCTGAACTGGTCAAAATCTTTGCCACTATCATCTTTGTGATTGACGTTTGCATAGGCGGCGGTCATGGTAAGCTGATCGAGAGGTGCATATTCAACGACAATATCTGTCTCGTTGGTATGGTAGTGCATATTGGCTTCATTGGCTGTGAACTTTCCGTAGGCGATACCGCAGTTCAAGTGTGGTGCACCCAGCGTGGCAAGGTCATACCCCACTGCTGCCATCCATGCACTCCCTTTTGCCCCGATAGCATCGATGGTCTGGTCTTCCATTGAGGTAAAGTAGGGACCGCCGCCAAGCGAAAGATCGGAAGCACCGCTTTTGCCGTTGTCTTTGTTGTAGGCACCCAGCAGTGTGATCCCCAGTGCAGTGAAGGCGACCTGCGCACTTATGCCAAATGTATGGGCATTTTTGGTACCAAGCAGTGCCACACCTGTTTCTTCGGTATCACTATACTGCAAACCGAGAGTCAGTTCTGTATAGTCAAAGAACGTATAGGCATATCCCGCTTCCGCATAGTAAATATCGGCAATGTCTGTGTAGTGGTAGTACCAAAGGCTCAGTGAGAGATTTTCAATGTCATAGGCTGCCGAGGCGTAGTAGATACCGTCGGTATCATTTGTCCCCAATACTTCAGAGATGTCAACAAATTTGCTGCTGTCGACACCATTTTCCCATCCTGCCATTTTGTCAATGAATCCTGCCTGTAGCGTAAGATGTGCAATATCAGTATTTGTGAATGTGTAGGCATTGAAGAAATTTGGCATCATACGGATGTCGTCACTGTCTGCAAAGGGTGTGTCGAGTGACTGTCTTCCGAATTTCACTTCTGTATTGTGCCATTTTCCGTCAATATAGGCTTTGGAGAGGAGGGCAAAACTTTTGTTCGAAGCATCGAAAAAGTCTGGATTGGTATGCATCGGATTTTGGTTGATAGCCGGATCGATCACAGTATATGCTGAGAGAGCAAGTTTAAGACCGTTCCAGCGGGCTGTATCGAAGTGTACGTGTCCACCAAGTCCGTAAGCACTGGTGCGTTCTGCTCCCTCCTGTGAGAGGGTGATAAAACCGGCACGCAGCTGCCCTTTGGTATGTATCTCTGTATCATAAGTACCAAGAATATTTCTGACAGACTGTACTGCCGTCGGTTGCTGGGTATTCTCTGTATTGGCACTAATAACAATAGTTGTTATCAAAAATGAAGTTGCTAAAAAATGTAATTTCATAAAAATCCTTTTGTATATGTATTTTGATCAAACAAGAGGTGAAATGTTAAATCTTCTCGACCTCTATCTTTTCCGCTTCCTCTTTCCGTAAAGCGATCAGTGTACCGCCCACCTCTATCTCCATGGTCTGTTTGGCAAGAGAACATCCCTTGACTGTCAACTCTTCCCCACGCATGATGCCAAAAGAGTTAAGACGATCTTTGAGCGTCTTGTCCGCATGTATCTTGACAATTTCCCCACGCTCCCCTTTGGTAAGCTCTGTTAACTTCATACTTCATACTCCTTAAACTTTTAAGTTCTCTAAAAAATCACCGGTTTCACTCGATAG
>JALTYW010000157.1 GCA_027046415.1 Sulfurovum sp. | reverse complement strand
TTACGGGTGCCACCAACTGTGTATCAGAGCCGACAAAGACGTTTTTGCCGATCTTGGTGGGGTATTTGGCTTTGCCGTCATAATTACAGGTGATCACCCCGGCACCGATGTTGCTTCCCTCATCGATGGTTGCATCGCCAAGGTAGGCAAGGTGTCCTGCCTTGACACCGGTAAGGGTCGATTTTTTTACCTCGACAAAGTTGCCGATGTGGGTATCTTTGAGCACAGATCCCGGACGTATGCGTCCCATTGGTCCGACATCGGAGTTTTCGATATGCGCATTTTCAATGACTGAAGCGGCTTTGATGTGTGCATTGACAAGTCGGCTTTCCCCTTCGATGCTGACACCGTTTTCAAGGATACACTCCCCCTCGAATGTGGCTCGGCAGTCGATGTAAATGGTCTCTGGAAGCCGCATGATGACACCTTGCATCATGAGTGCCTTTTTGATGCGCTGCTGCATGATCTCTTCGGCATGGGCGAGATCAAGCTTGGAGTTGACCCCTTTGAACTCCTCCTCTTCGACAAAGACAGGGTGTACTGTTCTGCCTTCCTCGACTGCCATTTTGACAATGTCGGTAAGGTAGTACTCTTTTTGTGCATTGTTATTGTCAAGCATTGGAATGTAGCGTTCCAGCAGTTCGGTATTGACTGCATAGATGCCGGCATTAACTGTTTTGACAGTAAGCTGTTCGGGTGTACAGTCTTTCTGCTCAACGATCTCTCTGACCTTACCGTTTTCGATGATCACTCTGCCGTAGCCACTGGGATTCTCAAGCTCAATGACAGACATGTTGATGTCAGCATCACCGGCAGTGAGTGCATGCAGCGATGTTTCGGTCACAAGAGGCATGTCACCGTTTAGAATGAGGGTTCTGCTGTGTTTGGTATGAACCCCTTTCATCGCACCTCCGGTACCAGGGAACTGCTGAGCATCCTGCAGATGAAAGCGAATGTTTTCATAATGGGCATTGATCTCGGATTCAATACGCTCTGCCTGATGGTAGAGTACTACGGTAACATCGTCAGAGACAGCCTGTGCAGCATCGATGGCATGAAAAAGCATCGGTTTTCCGCTGATGGTATGGAGGACTTTGGGGGTGTCTGATTTCATTCTTGTTCCTTGTCCGGCGGCAAGGATCACAACAGATATGGACATAAGTAGTTCCCTTTTATAGTTCAGTATGAATAGTGCGATTATACCCAATTGGGATTAAAACCAAATCCAAAATACTGATAGAGGCTATGCAGACGATGCTTTTGGCTGTTTCAAGGATCAGCTACACTGCGTTATAATGATTGTAAAATATAAGGAAAGTCATATGGATGAAGATGGATTGTTTGACCTGGTGAATGAAGCGGTCATGTATGCCAAAGAAATCATTGAAAAAGAGGAAACACTTGCGCCTTTTGCTATGGTACTGCATGAAACAGGTGCTATTGAAAGTCTCAATATAGAGCCGGGAAGCGATCATGATAGCATGTATGAAGATCTGCTTGGTATCTTGAAAGAAAAAACGGCCAAAGAGGATGAAGTGACTGCATGTGTCCTCGTTTCAAGGGTAATCATCCCGGAAGCCTATAAGGCTGAATCAGAGAGTGGTATCCGTGTGCATCTTGAAGAGCGCAGTAAGAAGGGGAACAAGATAGGTGCCCGGTTTCTGTACGTGCCCTATCAACTCTACCAAAACAGCGCAACCCAACAGGTAACGATGCAGCTCTATACGCCTATCCCTGTGGCATTTCCTCCCGAAGTCTTTGTATAGTCTGTAAAATTGGTTAAAATACGCCTAAAGATTTTATAAGTCAGGAAATCATTGTGCAATGTAAACATTTTGGAAGCTGTGGGTCGTGCAGCCTGTATGCTGTGGCGTATACTGAGCAGTTGGCTAAGAAGCAAGAGAGAGTACGGGGATTGCTCGCGCCATTTTATGAAGGTGAACTTGCGGTGTTCGATTCCCCGGATTCTCACTACCGGGCACGTGCGGAGTTTCGTATCTGGCATGAAGGGGAGGTGTGTCATTATGCCATGGGGAATATCACGAAGAACGGGGCGGTTAACATCAGTGAATGTCCCAAGGTCATTGAGCCCATAGAAAAGCGTATGTGGAAACTGCTTGAAGCGATTAACGCTTCACCTGAGGTGCTCAAAAAGAAGCTCTTTGCCGTGGAGTTTTTGGCGACAACGATCGATGAGTGTCTGGTTACCATGCTCTACCACCGCAAACTTGACGACGTATGGAGCGAGGAAGCAAAGCATCTTGAAACGGCACTGAAGTGCAAAGTGATGGGGCGCAGCCGTAAGCAAAAGGTGGTACTCTCTGATGAGTTTGTGACTGAAAAACTGCCCATAAACGGCAGAGTGGTCACCTATGTGGAGTATGAGAGCGGCTTTACACAGCCTAACCCTGCCGTGAATATCAAGATGATCGAATGGGCGATCGCACAGGCGAAAAAGACGGGCGGAGGGGATCTGCTCGAAGCCTACTGCGGACTGGGCAACTTCACGCTACCGCTTTCACACTACTATGACAAGGTACTCGCAACAGAGATCGCCAAACGCTCCATCCATGCCGCACTGCAAAACTG
>JALTYW010000156.1 GCA_027046415.1 Sulfurovum sp. | reverse complement strand
CTCTCCTATCATCATCATTTTAGGGTTGCAGTTCATCGACATTTTCATGATGCGTCTTTTCCTGGGATAAGCTATGATCCGACTCCCTCTACGTGTTCTGCATCTTCTGCTTCTGGTCTGCATCCCTTTTTTGCAGACACTCGAAGCAAAGACCTTTAGCTATTCGGAAATACACCATATGCCCTTGAGTCTTGAAAAAGACTACTACATCTGGCGTTTTCTAAGACAGCAAAGCACCAATAAAACACAAGCACGTTCGATTATCCGTGAAGTGAGCCACCTGAACAAAAAGCTCAAAGAGGCTTACCGAAAAAAGACCGGTACCTATCCGAACATTAAACCCACCATGCCCAAATACTATTTGAGTGAAGCAAAAAAGTGGGAGAACCGTGCACAGGGAAACTTCGCATTCAAAAAAGGGATCGCCCACGTACAGCGTGGACAGCTCAAACGTGCAGCAGAGTTTTTCAATGCTGCATATCGTATTTACAACGAACGCTGGGAGAAGGACAAATGTCTCTTTTGGCTCTATCTCGTGACAAAAAACAAACATCATCTTGAAGTGATGAAAGAACAAAGCGGTCACATCAATATGTACCGTCTGCTTGCTTCAGATATTACTCATGACAAATACCCAAAAACCATTGTATCCCCCAAAATAGATAAAAGCAGTATCTGGGGGATCGACGCGACAGACCCAATAGACTGGGCTAAGATGAAAGCGAAGATATATAGTGAAAATGCCGACCTTGAAGATCTCGCTGATGACTGCGAGTCTGAAGAGACCATCGGTATGCATACCTATATCAAAGCACGTGCCTGTAACTATACAAAATCCTACTTCCCGATGCCCTATCGCGATTTTATGTCTCCGTACCCCATAGAGAGACAGGCGCTTATCTACGCCATTGCAAGGCAGGAGAGCCGGTTCATTCCTGCAGCCATCTCTCGTTCCTTTGCTCTTGGCATGATGCAGTTTATGCCCTTTCTCATAGACCACATTGCCAAAGAAAAAGGCGAAACCATAGACTATGATGATATCTTTGATCCGCACAAAGCCATAGAGTATGCCAATATACATCTTGACTACCTAACCAGATATCTTTACCATCCGCTATTTATTGCCTATGCATATAACGGAGGTATAGGTTTTACCAAACGGCTTATCCGTAAAAAAGGCAATTTCAGACCGGGACCATTCGAACCCTATCTGAGTATGGAAAAAATGAAGAACGCACAGGCAAGAGAGTATGGGAAACGTGTCATGACAAACTATGTGATCTATATGAATATGCTTGGCAAACCAATGCGGCTGCTGCCATTCATCAAAACACTGACAGATCCCTATCAGACAGATCGCTTTAGAAAATAGCTAAGGGTGGTTAAAAAGCCCGCTTGGTATAGACATATTTAGCTCTTTTGGCAAATCTGAGTGTCCCTTTACCATACTGTTCACTCTCAAAGACCATTTTCAGCCTATTGGAACCAATATGCGGGAAAGTGACAAGAAAAAATTGACTCCATTCAGAGACAAATGAAATATCTTTCAGTCTGGAATCGTCTGCTGAAAGCGGTTTTATCTCTTTGGGTTCTTCATTGTTTAATGTCAGATTAAAATCATAAAACCCCTCACTTCCTATATTCTCATCATCAACATAGATACCAACGATAAAACGTTCATCTTCTTTGGGAGTCTTTTCCTCTTTGTCCTCAAAAATTTCAAACGGATTGATATAATTTAAAAAGCTGTCTTCTTCTCCCTCTTTTGCTCTGCTGTTTCTGTTCAAATAGGTGGCTGTTAAGGTCACTTTGGTCAGATTGCCCTCATATAGCTGTACTTTTTCTGTTTTGATAAGACGTTTATGGTAGGTTTTCTCTTTTTCATAGGTGTTAAGAAGTTTGACACGTTCAGGAGATGTACATCCCCCAAGGAGAACGATCGCTGTAATACTCAATAGTGTTCTACTCATCATGCATCCCCCCTTGTATAGTTTGCTGATTTTAACATAGTTTCAATAAAGGTTGATGTATAATCCCGTATTACAAACCAAGGATCTAAGCACGTGAGAACAAGAGTTGCTGTTGCATTTACAGGGCCGTCTGGAAGCGGGAAGACCACACTGGTCGAAAAGGTTGCCAAAGCCCTTGTCTCAACCCGGAAAGTTGCCATCATCAAGAATGACCCCAAAAACAAAGCGAACTTCGACGTAGAAGGCAAAGACAGTTACCGTTTTTTCCAGACAGGTGCCGAAGTGGTCGTTACCTCCCCTACCCGTACCACCTACTTCTCCCACAGGGAGAAGCGGCTCGATGAGATTGTCAGTATGGTAAATGATTTCGATATTTTGCTCGTTGAGGGGCTTAAAACCCTACCGCTTCCGCGCATTGCCATATTTAGAAACGAAATAGACGAAAGCTATTTCCCCTGCTCAGAGGCGATTGCAATCGATGAAAGTATCAATCTTTCTGACTATACCATCCCTGAGACGATTGACATCCTCGATCTCAATGATACCAATGCCATACTCGCATGGATCGATACCCATGCTAAAGCCATATAAACAGAAGGAAACAGAATGCTGACCATATTTGAAACCATTGAACAGTGTGCACTCAAGATAGATCATGCCATCAAAACAGAAGACCTCGGCTACTGCGATACCGAAAACTCCTCTGGGGAAGACCAGCTCAAACTCGATGTCAAAAGCGACTACATCATCGAAGAGGCATTCAAACATGTACCGCTGGTCAAATCACTTGTTAGTGAAGAGAAAGAGGGAGAACTGCTGCTGCACGAAGATGGCAAATATACCATCTGCTACGATCCGCTCGACGGCTCCAGCCTTGCCGATGTCAACCTCTCTGTCGGTTCCATCTTTGGTATCTATGAAGGAGAACTCAAAGGAGAAAACCTTGTTGCTTCGGCGTATGTGGTCTACGGCCCGCGCATCGAGATCATGCGTGCGGTCAAAGGTGAACGTCCTAAACACTACCGTGCACAGGAGGGCTTTTTCAATCTTGTCTGCAAAGAGGTAGTCCTTCAGGAAAAAGGCAAACTCAATGCGCCGGGAGGTACACAGCAGCACTGGTGCGACTACCACAAAAGTTTTGTCGATGACCTCTTTGCCGAAGGGTACCGTCTACGCTACTCCGGCGGCATGGTGCCAGACCTGCACCAGATCCTTCTTAAAGGCGGCGGCATCTTCTCCTACCCCGGAACTTCAGACAAACCACATGGCAAACTCAGACAGCTCTTCGAGGTGATCCCATTTGCGTTCATCTACGAACAGGCAGGCGGTCAGGCTATCGATAACAAAGGAAAACGTCTGATGGAACTGGTACCATCCCATCCGCATGACACCAGCCCATGTTTCTTCGGTTCAAACTATGAGATAGAGAAGCTCAAAGCTGCCTATGGGGTAAAAGGCTGATGGCTGAAGAGGTACTGGATCAGTGGCAGATTGCCCTGCGTCTAAAAACCGAAGAGCTTCAGAAGTGCCAACAAGAGCATCAGTTGCAAAGCTGCTCAAAGTGTGAGAAGTTTCTGGAGTGTGAACTGCGCGATGCCTATGTCAAAGCAGTCTACGACAGCATGAACAAAGGTACCGGTGGCGGCTTCGAGTTCTAAGCCGCTTCTGATATCTGGTCGTCTACTGTTATAACAACTGTCGGATCATAAGCAGCCGTACTGTCTGTCTGAACGGTATCTACCGTCCCTTCACTGCTATCAATATTTTCCGGGATATCCGAAGCCGGAGGCAGCATGTTATCGACACTCTCCTGGTTCTCTTCATTGCTGATAATATCATCAAGCTGTAGTGTATCCGGAGTCCCATTAGTATCACTGTCGTCACTCTCAGCTAGTGCACTGTTGCTTTCAGGTGTATTCTCCTGATCAGATCCCTCACTATCGGTGAATGCAGGAGATGTTTCACTGTCTGTCAGCACTTCATCTTCAGTTTGCGCATCATCAAGCGTATTATCCATATCTACACTCTTATCTGATGTCTCTTGTTGGGAAACATCCTCCTCTTGCACATCACTCTGATTACCGTCTGTACTGTTGTCTGCATTTGGATCTTCCAATACCGAACCCTCATCATTTGCATGCTCAGCTGAGGTATCATCCTTTACACCACCATAGGTCTCAAGCATATTCCCAACATGCTCCATGGCACTCTCTTTGTCTACCACATCATACCCGGCTTCTTCAACCACAGTAGCAAGATCCTCATCTGATAGTGCAGAAAGGTCTATGGCTTCATCCTCAAATGCCATATGTACCGTTGTATCAATATCAATACCGTTGTCAGGATTGCCATCACTGTCGAGTGACTGCAAAAAGACGGCCATATTTTCAACATATTCATTGTCTAAATCGGTACGGCTTATATCGGCAATATCCTGCAAAAAGATCTTGCCATCATCAATATCATCAAC
Source organism: Sulfurovum sp. (assembly GCA_027046415.1). Lineage (GTDB taxonomy): Bacteria > Campylobacterota > Campylobacteria > Campylobacterales > Sulfurovaceae > Sulfurovum. The sequence goes on along the minus strand of JALTYW010000156.1, from coordinate 7,566 downwards.
ATTCACACTACCAATAGTGACATCTCCCACTTTAAACGTCACAGTATCACCTTTTCGGTATGCAAAAGAACCATCATCATCAGTAAATCCGCTTAAACCATAGGCTGTCTCATAGTAGAGTCCACTCACAATACCATCGATTACAGTAGCGCTGTTAAGCTCTTGAATCTGTGCTGCTGTCAGTTCATCATTGTAGAGACGGAAACCATCTATCTCACCATCAAAGGTCTGTGTACCGTTATAGTAGCTCCCAATGTGTGCATTGTCATGACCATAGATTGCACCTCCTGTACCACTTGCCTGCAACGTCCCGTCAAGATAGATTTTAAAACCGTTTGCATCAAGCCCATGCAGTGGATCGTTTGGATCTCCTGCAGTCGTTATGGCAACATGATGCCACTGGTTGTCCGCAACATTGATATTCGTATTCAGCACAGTAGCATTGGCAGCCTTCCATCCGTTCTCACTGTCTGGATCATTGTAGCCTTTTGCTTTGAGAATGCCGTTTTCCGTATAAATCTGCAGACTCCTGATACCACCGCCTTCTGCATACACATACTGTGTACCGCTGCTGTCAGCGGTCTTGAACCAAAGTGCCACACTTCGCTCCAAATGCGTTCCCTGATTGATATCGGCAGAATTTGCAAAATCCAAATAATCATCTACACCGTCAAGTACCAATGTGTCTCCATTGGATACAGATGCACCGTTATGCAGTTGACCGTTGTCTACCACCGTTCCGCTGTCGGCAATATCATTAACCTGTCCATTCATATCAAGATGAACCACTTCTGAGCCCTTCACATCTACTGTCAGCGCAGTCGAAGCAGTGGCACCATCACTGTCTACCGCTTCAACATTCAATGTATAGGTATTTGACTGAAAAAGCTCATCCGCATTGACAGAAACCACACCGCTGGAAGCATCTACACTAAAGAGACCTCCAAAATCGTTTTGCAGCGTATAGGTAAGTGCAGTACCATCTTCTACATCGCTTGCATCGACATCAAACAGTTCTATCGTTCCGCTTAGACGTGCTTCAAGTTTTGTCGTTGTATCATTGTTTGCATTAAAGTAGTTGATGATTTCATTTACCGTACTGCTTTGAGCACTGTTCCAACTCATTACTTCATGCACTGTTCCCTGGAATTGACCGCCATCTCCCCTAACATTAGCTGTGGGATTTGTAGGGTCAATCGTGTCATTTTTATATCCATCTATACCGACATCTCCACTGTGTGACCTCATTTGCCCCACACCGGTTTTGACATCAGGGTTTTGCACACCGTCAAGGTAGGCTATAAGTGTACCGCCATTCGCAGCAGTGCCGTCATGAACCATAACAACATTGTAGTCAGTATTGGCACTGATCTGCCCCAAATCTACAATGGCATAGTCCGGATCGATAGTACTGTAACTCTCTCCCCAGACACTGGCGTAGATATGATCACCTTTTACAGAGATACTGTATCCATTCCATGCCCCGCCCTGCTCATAAATAACTTGAAAAGGATCAGATGCAGAGACGCTCCCTGTCGTAAAACTGGCTGCTATCGTCTTTTGATCATATGTGCCTGTATTGATTGCATCATCATCGGCAATTGTATAGATAGTGCTTGTTCCTACCTCCGTAGCAGTATGCCCGTTTTGTGCCAAATCACTTTTGTCAGATGCAGCTTCATCCATATTGTTCCAGAATATTAGCGACTCACGTGCCGGCTGTCTGAGCGTAACCTGATCGATAACAGGTGCATCATTGACAGGAGTGACAGTGATAACCAGATCGGCGGTATCCGTACCGCCCTCACCGTCACTGATCGTATAGGTTGCCGTAGGCACGGTACCGTTGTAGTTGGCAGCAGGATTGAAGGTGTAGCTTCCATCGCTGTTGATTGTCAGATCCCCCTCGGTCAGGTTCGCAGTGGTACCTTCCGTATAGGTCGTACCGTTTACCACGAACTGTGTCACACTCAGTGCATCGCCGTCTGGATCGCTGTCGTTGGTCAATACATTGCCGGTGGTAATCGCCGTATCCTCCGGTGTGGAGGCACTGTCATTGACAGCCGTCGGTGCAGGGTTGGCTACCGCCCAGTTAAAGGTGTCGCTCACAGTACCGCCGTTGCCGTCACTGACTGTCACAGTCACACTGTACGGTCCACTCTGGCTGGCAGAGTTGTCGATCGTACCGCTGATGATACCGGTAGCCGCATCGATGCTTAGTCCCGCAGGCAGTCCGCTCGCACTGAAGCTCAGGGTGTCGCCGTCGATGTCGGAGAAGTTGCCGGAGACATCCAGATTGATCGTATCAGCATCATTGTCGCTTTGGTTTGGAATCGGGGTATCAACACGTGGTGCATGATTAATATCCTCAGGTTGTTCATTTGAAGGCGGGATGGGAACAACCGGCTCAGAGGGAGAAACTGGTACATCTGGTTCTGAGGGAGGATTTATTTCTGATGGAGGTGATGTATTATTGCCTTCCTCATTCTCTTCCACATCAGCAAGTATATGGTTCTCATTAAACAGAGTTCTCTCTTCCTGTGTAAATATATCGTTTAGCAGTGTTGCTTCTGCCCTTACCTCTTCTTCAGGCTCAGGTTCAAACATATCTGTGGATGTAGATGATTTTGGATAGTGAGACTCATGCTGCATCTGTCGGCTATTTTTATCATTGTCTAAATCATGAAGTTTGCCCTCAATATCTGTTTCCAGAAGATGTTTGTCTACCTTACCTTCTGTAACTGTACGCAAGGCATCCAATACAATATTGCCATTTTCATCAACAATAGTCTCCCCTTCATAAACAGGATCTCCGGCTTGCAGTCCTCTTAGATGGCCTTCGGCATCTTTTGCAAAACAGATTTTTGACAGTTCTTTCAAATAACCAACTATTCGTTTCATGGATGACTCCCTTGTATCTTACCACTTCTTCTTTTTTGATATAGTATCTATCTAACAGTATTCTCAAACTATATTTATTAATATTCGCTTGAAAACCATTATATCACAAAAAAGCAACAAAGTGTTAATAAGGCGAGATTATAAATTATATTTGTAGCGTAAGAAAGTAGAAATAAAAACGAGGGAACCCACAGGCAGCTTACGCCACCTCAGGGACCTGATCATCCACAGTCACCTGAACAGTTGGATCGACCGCTGCGGCTGTGTCTGTAGTGTCTGTTGCTGATGTATCAGATGCTGTATCATCTGTAGAGGTATCTTCTCCTGGAAGAATATCATCCAGGCTCTCCTCTTCAGTCACTGTATCTGTTGTTGTATCGGTTGTACTCTCTGTATCTGCATCTGTGCTATCAGTGCTCTCTGCGCTGTCTGTATCAGTTGCACTCTCTGTTGTCTCAGTATCGTTACTCTCTTCTGATGTACTCTCCTCTTCGGTTGTATCATCACTGTTTTCACTCTCTTCTGTCTGGGTATCCTCTGTCGCATCGTAGCTTACGCTACCTGCACCGCTGACAGTAACGGTTGTACCGTCTTCTGCGGTAAAGACATTATCCCCTACCTGTGTCCATGCGCCATCCAGATCAACACTGTCTCCTGCATCAGTTTTGATCAACAGTGACTTATCTCCGCCTGTAAGATCAAGTACATCCTCAAGTTCAAGGTGCAGCAGGTTATGGTCACCGCCTTTGGTCAGGTCGATTGCATCATAGTCTCCATGGATCGATACGGAGGCAAAGTCTATGGTTGTCTCATCGAAGGTAAGGATACCTGCCACAGTTGCTGCATCTGTATCATCCAGGCTGTCAGCATCTTCTGTTGTCTCTGTATCGGCTTCTATCTCTTCATCGATCACATCGGCACTCTCTGTTTCGGCACCGTCATCGTCTATTGTGCTTTGTGGTGCAGCATCCTCTTCTACCGGTGTAACTGCCTGTACACTTACGGTATCGGTATCGACTTTCACTTCTACGGTAACGGTCTCTTCACTACCGTCTTCACGGACATAGACGAAGCTGTCTTCTACTACTTGCTCTTCTGTCTGTGCAGGTTCTGGTAGGGCATCCTGGTTTACAGTGTAGGTAAAGGTACCGTCTTCTGCCATGACCAGTGTTCCGTATGCGCCTGCTACTGCTGCACCTACAAGCATCATGGTATTACCATTTTGGCTTCTGACACCGGTCACATTGCCCAGTTCATCAGAGAGGACTTTACTTTCAAGCATCGCTACTTTATCGGCATCATCTTGCGCAAAGTCCTCTTCATCGAGGTCTGTATAGGCGATCAGCATATCTTCTACGTGTGCCATCGCATCTTCTTCACTGACTACTTCACGTCCAGTCTGCTCTATCAGTGCGGCGATCTCTTCATCACTCATACTCTCGAGGTTGAAGTTTGCATCGGAGAAGGCTTCACGCATCTCATCGGTGATAAGGATCTTATCACTGCTGTCACTGTCAAGTGACTGCAGCAGTACTGCCAGTTTCTGGACATACTCGTCACTCAGGTTGGTTCTATCGACATTTGCCATATCCTGCAGGAAGATCTTATCTTCATTATAGTTCCTCATATCGACACTGCCAAGTACCACACCGCCGAGTTTGAAGGTGACAGTATCGCCAAAGCCGAAGCTAAAGCGTCCATTCTCACCTGTAATACCGCTCAATCCGCTGCTGGTCTCATACTCCAGCCCTTCTACGAAGCCGTCAATCACGGATGAACTTGCTGTGACTGTCGCTCCGCCGTTGATTTGGAGTGTTACTCCGTTAGAGGTGTATTGTCCGTTTCCATTGTCTGTCCATTGTGTTGTTAGGTTGACTGTATCATCTGCATCTGTATTGATAGTGAGAATGTTGTTTGTATCTGTCATACGTGTCACATCCTCCTCGGCAATATTTTGCAATTGATGTGCGCCTGACGTCAAATCAAGTATCTCAATATTGCTAAATGGTGTTGCTGTACCGGCAAAATCAACATCTACACCATCTTTTAGAACAACCGTATCCGTACCACCAAGTCCATCCAGCGTACCACTACCGTCATAGAGCAGTGTATCATCACCATCGCTTGGCGTAACTGCATGTATATTGATATCAAACGTACTTGTTTGCAAAGTTGACTCTGTACCGTCACTTTCAACTGTTTTTGCAGTTACAGTCACTGTACCTGATGTTGCACTCTGCACTACCGTCAGCTTGTTGACATCCAGTGCCGCAACACCTGTAAGCGTATAGGTATCTGTCCCGGCATCATAGTTTGCAGAAATAGCTGTACCGTCTGCCTTAAATGAAGCACCTGCCCCCAATCCGGCAAGCGTGAGCGTAACCGTTTCAGAACCATCCAAATCCACAACGTTGGCATTGAGTTTAAGGGCAATATCTTCACCTTCGTTACCAAATGTTTTGGTTGGTTCGATGGTCATAGCATCCACAACCGGCGCAACATTGACATCAAAAATAACTGACTGTGGCGTACCATCCGTTATGGTGCGGAATTCAACATCAGGGATCTGTCCGCTCCACTCTGCCGGAGGCTGTATGGCAATGTAAGCCGGCAGGCTACCACCGTTTGTGGGGATATTCCAAAGGTTGTAGTCTACTGTTTCAGGTTGTCCAAATGTCAGTTCCATCTGCATCTGTCCATTGACACCAATGTTCTGTGCAACTTGTGCACTCGCGGCATCTGCACCATAATAGACAAGGAAACCGTTAGGAATCCTATCAAGCACAATAGAACTGAGTACTTCAGAATCATCCGGGTTAATTGCATTGATTGTAAGCTCTGTACGCTCATCTTCAATGCCATTGGCAGTCACTGTTGGAGTTGTGAAACCGTCTGTAACAGGACTGACTGTAAAACTGACTGTTTCATGTGACACAACTTCTTGTGTATCATACGGTGTCCAGCTTTCACTTTCAATGTTTTTCACATAGACATCCACATCAACACTGCCGTCTCTGTTGGAAGCCGGCAGGAAACTGAAGTCGAGCGTATCATTGTAGTTGGCACCGCTGATAACATAGTACTGCCCATCCGCAATCCCTGCAACACCACTGACAGTGCTCAAAGAGAGTGCGTTACCGCTGCCGTCGTAAAGGGTTCCCGTAGTACCGTTATTTCCCTGTACATCGGTATAGTTCTCAGTCACTTTCAAATAGACTTTACCATTCACGATCTGCGTACGCGTACCATCCGCCTGATTATCCAACGTGATGCTGAATGTTTGCGCCACATCTTCATCCGTCACGCCGTCATTAACGGTTGTCAGATCCATAGAATCGGTCACCGGCAATACCGGTGCAGAGAAGTTGATAAGCGCCGTGTTGGTATCACTCGCATCCGAATAGGTTGTCAATTCAAGATCAAAATTTAGGTCTGTACCTGTCTGACTGCCGGCATCAGTATTGTCGTTGGCAACCGGTGTCACCGTAATGCTGTTGAGTGCATTGATAATAGCCTGCTGGTTACCGCTTCCAATCAAAGTATAGAGCCCGTTAGATTCAATCAGTCCCGGACCAGAAAGTGTAACCCCAGGAGAGACGTTCTGTATTATAATTGAAAAGTCTCCGTTTCCTGTTGTCTCAGCATGAATTACGTCTGCAAGTTTGAATGGTGTGTCCTCTCTTAATACACTGTTTGGGTACGCATCTGAATCTGTGATATTTGTATCCGGTGTTTCACTCTTCACATAGTCATGGTCATGTGTACCGTCATTGTCGATATCCTGATAAAACGCGGTAATTTGTGGTGGCGGTGGCGGTGTGTTACCACTGTCCACATCTTGCGGCACGTGGATAGTAAAGGTTTCACTGTCATTTTGTTCTACACCGTTGTTGGCATCTTCATTGAATGCCGTGATCGTTACGTCGTAATCTCCCTGCGCAAGCGTGTATGCTGCTTCAAAAGTAAGTGCATAGGATGCCTGATTGCCATCGAGCGTGATGTCAGGAACATCCACATACCAGACACCCGAATAGCTTCCTCCGCCCGTATCTCCGGCGTAGTGACCGTCAGCACCGCCGACTGTGATACCTTCCGGTACTCCTTCAACCTTAATACGTGTAAACTTTTCAGATCCGTCTTCATCCGGATTGCCACGTCCGTCACTGTCTATGCCTGCAATAGTGATATGTTTGGTAAACGTTCCCGTATCTGTAACAACGACATCTTCACCATCAGCAGTTGTATCACCTATCAAGATAGTCGGATCAGAAGTATCGGTTGTTGTCGTCATATCAATATCATCGGTAATGGCAGTCACATCTACCGTATAGGTTTCATCTATAACGGTCTTAATATTGGTATAGGTGTTACCATCGGCATCGGTCGCGACATCTTCAATTTCATAAGTGAATTGGAAACTATACTGTCCATTCAGGTGAGAGTCTTCCGCCAGAACAGCAGTCACAGGGTCATGTACTCCGTTGGCAACATTGATATCTGCATAGCCGTCACCTCTATCTACCAGCGCAGCACCATTGGTAAGGAGTGTTACCCCGGCAGGGATGGAGCTGAGTTTGATTGCAAGCGAATGCAGGTTTTCAATACCGGCTGCAGGACCGTCAGCATCCGGTTTTGTCAGATCAAAGTTGAGCGTTACTGTCTCGT
>JALTYW010000155.1:4866-12098 GCA_027046415.1 Sulfurovum sp. | reverse complement strand
CAAACCGCTCCCCGCGTTTGCGCGCAACGATATCCAGTGGCACTCCCTCAAAATCGAACCGGCTTCGAATGAAGTTGGAGAGGTAGCGGATGTAACTGAAGTGCAGGAAGTTTGGTCGGTTAACAATGAGTGCGATCTTGGGCGGTTTGGTCTCGTACTGTGTGGCGAACTTGATCTTGACGACCGCACCGTTGTGGCTTGGGACGTGGTGGCGCATGATGGCATCTCTCAGTGTGTCATTGAGTTTCGAGGTAGGGATGCGCTGTTTGTAGCGCTCGTAAATGGCAGTGATCTGATCAAGGATCTTGTGCACCCGCATACCGGTCTTTGCCGAGATGGTAATGAGTGGTGCGTAGTGGAGGAACTTCAGCTCATCGCGAATATCATCCACCATCTCCTCATAGCTCTTCTCGCCGCGGATATCCCACTTGTTCACCACAATGAGGGCTCCGAGTTTGAACTTCTCTATTAGCCCCGCGATACGCTCATCAAGCTCCAGCACGCCTTCTGTCGCATCGATCATCAACAGGGCGATGTCGGCTTTTTCAAGCATCGCTTCGGTGCGACCAAGCGCATACTTTTCGATGCCGACGATCTTCCCGCGTCTTCTAATACCCGCCGTATCGACAAAGGTGATCTTGTAGCCGTTGTATTCTATCGACTCATCAATCGGGTCGATGGTGGTTCCTGCCACATCGGAGACCACAGAACGCTCTTCGCCAAGCAGGGCGTTTAGCAGAGAACTCTTCCCTGTATTGACCCGCCCGATGATGGCGACATTGATCTCTTTGTCTTCAGGCTCTTCTGTGTCATTGATGTCACTGATGAACTCTCCAAAAGGATCAGCCTCCTCATCGGCTTCAAGCTGCAGCTCAGGCTTCTCTTCACGTGCCGGGATGTACTGTTCAAGCCATGCATAAAAGTCGTTGAAGTAGCGGTTGTGGCTGACGGACATGGGGAAGGTTGCTTCCGCACCAAATTCGTAAAAGTCAAAAAAGCGGCTTTCAAACTCTTTGTCGTTGTCGATCTTGTTGACCACAAGCGCAAGCGGTTTGCCAAGCTGCTGCAGGTCGTAAAAGAGCTTTTTGTCCTCTTCGTCAGGTATGGTCTTGCCATCGACCATATAGACAATGATGTCTGCCTCTTTGGCTGCTTTCATAGAGAAGTCTGCCACTTTGGAGAAGAGTTCAGAGGTGTAGTCGATACCTCCGGTATCGAGTACTTCAAAATCACGGTTATCGCTGATGGTCACGATGCGCTTTTTCACATCGCGTGTGGTACCGCTCATATCGGAGGTGATGGCATCGCGCTGGCGTGCCAAACGGTTGAAAAGGGAACTCTTCCCGACATTGGGACGTCCGAGAATGGCAACTTTTTTTAAGGTGTTTTCTTGCATGGTAGTTGTGTCTTTCAGGTTAGGTTATATTTGAACATAGAAATATTTGGCGGTATTATAGCATATTCTTCAATGCAAGGTGCGATGGCAATCGCATCCTACAGGATTTTAAATATTATTTTTCAGAGGGGAGTGATTCTACATAGATACTCTGTGAAGGGAAGGCGAACCCGCTGCCGTTCGCTTCGACGATCTGCATGATCTTCACATGGATGTCTTCCCGTATCTCAAGGTATTTCGCCCAGTTTGCCGTAGCAGTAAAGGTGTAGATGAAAATATCGAGTGACGATGCCCCAAAGTTGTCAAAGTAGACCAGCAGGGAGTCTTTCTGGCTGATACCCTCATGGTTTCTTAGCATACTCTCGATATCCTGTTTGATCTTGAGAATCTGCTCTGAGGTGGTGCCGTAGGTAAGCCCGATGTGAAGCTTGATACGGCGGATACCCCTGCGGGAGAAGTTTTCAATGGGCTGGTTGGCGACAAGCTGGTTGGGTACGGTGATGAGCGTTTTTTGGAATGAGCGTATCTTGGTCGTACGCATCCCCACATCCTCTACCACACCTTCGACACCGCCTACTTTGACCCATTCACCGATGCGGATAGACTTGTCTGCCAGCAGGGCAAAAGAGCCAAAGAGGTTGGAAGCGGTATCTTTTGCCGCCAGTGCGAAGGCAAGACCTCCCAGCCCAAGGGAGGCGATTAGTGCGGTGACATTGATGCCCCATACTGTCAAAATAGCCGCCAGTCCGATACCCCCGATAAAGATTTTCAGCAGTGTCAGGATGAAGTTGCCCATCTCTCTGGAGAGGTCGGGATTGAACTTCTCCGTAGCGGCATAGGCGAGTTCCCTCAGTGCTTCAGCCATATTAAGAATTGCCCAGAAAAGTGTATAGACTATCATCGAATTGATCACCTGTTTGATAAAGTCGGTCTCTGTAAAGGTCAGAAGGAAAAAAAGGTGAATGGCAATGATGATAAACACGAAACGCAAAGGTTGCTTGAGTGCGGAGATCACCCTGTCATCATAGTAGGTTTCGGTACGTTTGCTCAGTTTTTGCAAAAAAGCCAGTACAATTTTTGTAAAGACTTTTCGCAGTCCCAAAATCAGAAAAAAGAGCAGTGCCGCAGCGATGAGATTGGCAAGAGGTACACCCCAAATCAAAGTGCTCAGTACCGGGTATGCCTCATATACGGGGGCAAGCTGTGCCTGTACGGAGCTGACAATTGTGCTGTCAAATGCATTGATTGCTTTCAGGCTCTCTTGTGTCAAAGTGGTGTTCGTTTCTGCAGTTGCCATATTTCCTCTTCTTTTTATCCACGATCGTACTGTACAATAGTATTGTTTTTATGGAGGTATCTATTTATGATGAAGTCAATTATAGCGCTTCTGGGCTTAATGGTACTGCCGTTCTCTCTGGTACAGGCTGAGACCATCAGGGCAGTGTATGATGTCAGTTACGGGATATTTGGCACAATCGGTACAGCGAGAGCTGTTCTGAAAAAGCAGCAGGGTATCTATACGATAGACATTTCCCTCGCGGCAACAGGGGTGGCAAAGACCCTGAGCGGGGGCAGAAAAGAGCACCATCACTCAGAAGGTGTGATCGAGCATGGGCTGCTTGTCAGCCGACTGTATGCAGTGACAAGGGCGTATCGCCAGACAAAAGTTGTCAAAAGTTACACAATAGACAGGGTACACCACAAGGTTTATAAAACCTATATGAAGTACAAACACGGCAAACTGGCAGACAAACAGCAGCAGACACTTGACTTTTTTTCAACAGACGACCTATTGACACTCTATTTCAACCTTGACAGGCTGATAGAGGACAAACACCAAGCAGGCACCTACACCTTTCATGCGGTCGGTGCGGAGAAGCAGCGTGGCAAGGTCAGCATCATCGTGCCCGATGCCGCTTCTTTGTCTGCTTACAGGAAAGACCTTGGCAAAGGGGCTGACTGGTATGCTACGGTGGTGATCCACCAGAAGATCTTTATGAGCAAAGAGGGGCGGCTGGAGCTTGCAGTAGGCAAAGACGGTATTACACAGCAGGCACTGTTGAAAGATTTGATCCTTTTTGGGGATATCCGTGCAGTCAGAAAAGAGTAGGAGGTATGTAATGAAAACAGTTCAGTTTGGCAATGAGAGGGTAGTTCCTTCCAAGATCATCTGTGTCGGCAGAAACTATGTCGAGCATATTCACGAGCTTGGTAACGAAGTGCCTGAAGAGATGGTGCTCTTTAACAAACCAAACAGTGCCGTCAGTGAGACTCTTCAGTTTTTCCAGGAGGATTGCCGGTTTGAAGGGGAGATCTCGTTTCTCATGCGCAGTGGTAATATAGCAGGGGTAGGATTCGGGCTTGATCTGACCAAAGCAGGTGTGCAGAACTATCTCAAAACGAAAGGATTGCCGTGGGAGCGTGCAAAGGCGTTTGACGGGTCGGCGGTCTTTGGAACCTTTGTCCCCTTTACAGGTGCTATGGAGAGACTGGAGATGAAACTCTATCTCAATGGAAAACTTCAGCAGCATGCAACACATGCTCTTATGATCTACAAACCGAAGCAGATTGTAGATGAGATCACAACCTTTATGCAGATTGAAAAGAATGACATCATTATGAGCGGTACACCCAAAGGGGTAACGACTTACAAAAGAGGTGATACGGTGCGTGCCCAAATCATTGCAGAGGGGCGTGTGCTGGTAGAGAGTTGTTTTACAGCACAGTAGCGTTGCATACAAAATCGATTACTTTTGCATCACTCATCTCACACGGTTTGAGCGTACCCTGTTTGATGGTAGGGTAGTAGTTTCCGCTGACGATATCGTTGTCTCCGAGTGCTTCGGCGTAGAGTATGATCAGTTTTCCCTCAAGCAGCGTCTCTTTGCGCAGGAGATAGCGCCGGTCTGTATACCGGATATAGGAGGCGCCATCAGGTAGGGCGAGGAGTTTGGTGTAAAAGTCACTAGTGTTCATGCTGCAATTTTACCCAAATATGCTACACTTCCGCGATAAAATTAAAAGTTAAAAATGAAAAATGAAACAGACTATTAAAAATCTTGACCGGGGTATTGTACTGATGCTGCTGGCATCGCTGACCTTTGCGGTGATGGGCGGTTTTGCCAAGGTACTTACCCAGCAGCTTCCAGCACTGGAAGTAACCTTTTTCCGTAATGTCTTTGGTGTGGTGATCATTGCACTGGCTATCTGGAGAGTACCTCTCAAGCAAGAAGGCGGCAAACCGCTGCTGCTCTTTTTTAGAGGAGCGATGGGCTTTTTGGCACTGCTGGCATACTTTTACATTATGGGCAAGATCCCGCTGGGTGAAGCGATCACCTACAACAAAACCTCACCGCTTTTTGTGGCATTTTTTGCTTGGCTTTTCTTACATGAAAAGCTGCACTGGAGTGCCATCATCGCTCTGATTTTGGGCTTTATGGGGATTGTCCTAATCGCACAGCCTGAAAATGGCGGCTTTGACAAATACGACATACTGGGGATCTTCTCCGGTATCGGTGCGGCACTTGCCTACACCTCCATACGTGAGCTTCGCCGCTATTACGATACCCGTGCCATTGTGATGAGTTTTATGCTGGTCGGTACACTGGGACCACTGCTCTTTATGGCAATAGGCAGTGTGGCGGAGGTCTCGCAGGAGTGGGACTGGATCATCGCTCCTTTTGTGATGCCGAAGGGGTGGCAGTGGCTCTTTATCGTGATGGTAGGTACGAGTGCTACACTCTCACAACTTCTGATGACCAAAGCGTACGAACTGACCAAAGCGGGGATTGTCGGTACCATCAGCTATACCAACATCGTCTTTGGGATGTTCATTGGTATCGCCCTTGGTGACCCTATACCGGATATTTGGACAGTTTTGGGTATAATATTGGTCATACTCTCAGGGCTGATCGTTGCCCTGATCAAAGAGAAACCACAAGGATAACCGATGATACTGATTGCAGGACCGTGTGTACTGGAGAGCCGTGACAATGTCATGCGTATTGCTGAGTCACTGGGGAAATACCATGATGACTGTACCAAAGATTTCTATTTTAAGGCGAGTTTTGACAAAGCCAACCGTACCAGCCTTGACAGTTTTAGAGGACCGGGGCTTGAAGAGGGGCTCAAGATGCTCTCCGAGGTCAAAGAGCAGTTTGGCTACAAGATTCTGACCGATGTGCATGACTACACCCAGCCCGCAGCAGCGGCTGAGGTGGCTGATGTGCTGCAGATTCCTGCTTTTTTATGCCGTCAGACAGACCTTTTGGTCGCTGCGGCAAAGACCGATGCGGTGGTTAATATCAAAAAGGGGCAGTTCCTTGCTCCTGCAGCGATGGAACACTCTGTCGCCAAAGTGCTTAAAACACGCGGATTTGACGGTGAAGTCAGCTATGAAAATGCGCAGAAGTACCGTGTGTGGCTGACAGAGCGTGGTACGACCTTTGGGTACGGCAATCTGGTGGTCGATATGCGTGGTCTGGTAACCATGCGTCAGTTCGCCCCTGTGGTATTCGATGCGACACACTCGGTACAGATGCCTGCAAGCGGTGGGGCAAGCAGCGGCGGTGACAGCAGTTTTGTACCGTATCTCTCACGTGCAGCGGCAGCGGTAGGGGTAGATGGTTTCTTCTTTGAAACGCACTTTGACCCAAGCATCGCTTTGAGTGACGGGCCGAATATGATACAATTGCAAAAACTTGACAGCTTGATCGAGCAGATTGATGCCATTCGCTCTATTGTGGAATAGAGGATTAAGGGTTGAGGTTTAAGGCTTAAGGGAAAAATACAAAAATTAGACGAAGGATAAATATGAAAATTGTAGAAGGAAACCTTTCGGTTGACAAAAGCAAAAAAGTGGCGATCATCAATGCACGCTTTAACCACTTCATCACTGACAGACTGGTAGAGGGTGCGAAGGATGCCTATGCAAGACATGGGGGAGACCCTGAGGATCTTGATCTTATTTTGGTACCGGGTGCATTTGAGATTCCATTTGCACTTGACAAGGCACTCGCTTCGGGCAAGTATGATGCCATCTGTTGTTTGGGTGCGGTCATCAGAGGTGCGACACCGCATTTTGACTATGTCTCTGCCGAAGCGACCAAAGGGGTGGCAAATGTTACACTCAAGCATGGAAAACCGGCAACTTTTGGTGTGCTGACCGTTGACAGCATCGAGCAGGCGATCGAGCGTGCAGGTACCAAAGCAGGTAACAAGGGTGCTGAAGCGATGGTAAGTCTGATCGAACTGATCAATCTCTATGGAGAGTTGAACTAATGGCAACACGACATCAGGCACGTACTGCTGTGGTTGGGCTGCTTTATGCCTACGACCTCGGCAATGAAAATATCGCGAAATTCTCTGATGAGATTTTAGAAGAGGACAAGATCCGAAACAAACAGCGTGAGTTCTCCCATCAGCTTTTTAACGGCACCATCGAAAACCTGGATATGATAGACAAAGAGATAGAGAAACATCTGACCGATTGGGATTATGAGAGCATTGGAAAGGTAGAAAAGGCTATTTTGCGTCTTGGTGCCTATGAGATTCTTGTGGCAAAAACAGACCGGGCTATCATCATCAATGAAGCTGTCGAACTTGCCAAAGCGCTTGCAGATGACAAGTCACCGAAGTTCATCAACGGTGTGTTGGATGCGATTGGGAAATAGCAGGTAGAAAGTAGGGTGTTGTACCATTACAACATGCTGTTATTTACGTATTGAGGCTATTATGGAATACAAACTATGTGGTGTTGTGAGGGTACAACACCCTACAAGGGTGAAATAGATGACAATGAATATGACAAAACGTATGAGCATCGATGAGGCTGTCG
>JALTYW010000155.1:0-4856 GCA_027046415.1 Sulfurovum sp. | reverse complement strand
GTAGGATGGCACTGGCTAAAAAACGCGAGCTGCATCCCAAAAAGGTCACTACCTTTGTCGTGGACAGAAACATCAACTACACCAACATCTGCTGGGTTGACTGTAAATTCTGTGCTTTCTATACCCACGAGAAGAAAAAGGATGCCTATATCCTCTCTTTTGATGAGATAGATCAGAAGATCGAAGAGCTGCTAGCTATCGGCGGTACGCAGATCCTCTTTCAGGGAGGGGTGCACCCCAAGCTGGAGATTGAGTGGTATGAAGATCTTGTCGAGCATATCCATCAGAAGTATCCTCAGGTAACCATCCACGGTTTCTCCGCGATCGAGATAGACTATATTGCACGCCGTTCAGGTCTGTCTATCTCTGAAGTACTTGCACGCCTCAAAGCCAAGGGGCTCAGTTCTATTCCCGGTGCGGGTGCGGAGATACTCTCTGACCGTGTACGTGATATCATCGCACCAAAGAAGCTGGATAAAGATACATGGCTTGAGGTACACCGTGAAGCACACAAGCTGGGTATCAAGTCAACGGCTACAATGATGTACGGTACGGTAGAGACCACACGCGAGATCGTTGAACACTGGGATTACATCCGTCAGCTTCAGGATGAAACAGGCGGTTTTAGAGCCTTTATCATGTGGAGCTACCAAAGCGACAACACACAGCTCAAACGTGAACTGCCCACTATTACCAAAACCACCTCCAACCAGTATCTGCGTTACCTTGCCGTAGCACGTCTCTTTTTGGACAATGTACCCAACATCCAAAGCTCATGGGTCACACAGGGCTCATACATCGGTCAAATGGCGCTGCTCTTTGGTGCTAATGACCTTGGTTCAACGATGATGGAAGAAAACGTCGTCTCCGCAGCAGGTGCCAAAAACCAGATGAACCAAGAAGAGATGATACGCCTCATCAAAGATGTCGGGGAAAATCCTGCCAAGCGCAATACGGCGTATGAGATTTTGGAGAGATACTACTGATGCGGGGCATCAGTAGAGTGAATAACGAATAGTGAATAGTGAATAATTTTTGTATGCGGTGCGGTGGTTCCGCTTTTATTGAATGTGAATTTGGAACGAGGAATGAGGAATGAGGAATGAGGAATTAGGGTATGCTTTGTTTCAAAAAGCTTTTGCTTCAATAAAAGCATTGCGCAGCAATGCAAACCAAAACTATTCACTATTCACTATTCACCATTCACTAAAAAAAATCATCCCCACGATTTTTTTACTACAAGGACTTCTAATGGCGGCAACACTCAAAGAGATAACATATAACAACACAACCATTCCGGTGATCTTCGAGCAGAGTAAGACACTGCCCATTGTCTCGCTTCAACTGGTCTTTACCAATGCGGGGCATTTGAGTAATGAAAAAGACGGACAGGCAGATATGGCAGCGAAGCTGCTCAACGAAGGTAGCAAACAAGAGGGGTCGGTGGGCTTTGCCAAGACACTTGATGACCATGCGGTCGATCTCTCTGCACAGGTGGGAAGGGAGAGTTTTGTCATAGAGCTCTCTTCACTCAAGAGCGAGTTTGGCTATGCGACCCAAAGACTTCAGGCACTGCTTAAAGATCCTAACTATACCGAGGAGGCACTCGATCAGGTTAAACGTCAAAAGATCGGCTGGCTGACACAGAAACAGAGTGACTTTGACTACATTGCCGCTACCCATCTGCGCAAGATGCTCTTTACCGGTACACCGCTTGCTCACGAATATGACGGTACGATGGAGAGTGTAAAGGCAATGAGGCTTGATGACCTTGAATCGTTCATCAAGAGCCGTCTTGGATACAACAACCTTATTGTTGTCATTGGCGGAGATCTTGACTGGGAAGAGGCACAAAATGCCGTAAAAAGTGTGTTGCCGCTGCTGCCGACATCCAGTACTGCACCGGCAGGACCGTTCCGTGCTTCAGATGCAAACCATACTGAAGAAATAAACGAAGATACCCAGCAGGCATATATCTATTTCGGTGCGCCGTTTGACTATACCTACAAAGAAAAAGACCAGTATAAAGCCAAGATTGCCGAATATGTGCTTGGCGGTGCAGGGTTCGGCAGCCGCCTGATGGAGGAGCTGCGTGTCAAACGCGGACTAACCTACGGTGCCTATAGTATGCTTAGACGTGCCAAATATGGTTCCTACCTCAGCGGCTATTTGCAAACCAAACTTGCAACACAACAAGAGGCGGTCAAACTTGTTAGAGAGGTAGTAAAGGAGTTTGTAGCCAAAGGAATCACCGCTAAAGAGCTCAAAGCAGCAAAAGAGTTTCTTGTCGGCAGCGAACCACTGCGTACCGAAACCCTTTCTCAGCGTCTCAACCGTGCCTACAATAACTACTACTATGGCAGACCGCTGGATTTTGATAAAACACAGCTTGAAAAGATAGAGTCGGTTACACTCGATGAGGTCAACGCTTTCATCAAAGCGCACCCTGAACTTGCCGATTTGTCATTTGCGATCGTGACGAAGAAGGAAAAATGACAATCTGACATATTTTCTTCCATTTTGACACAACATCCGATATAATTGATCATCAGAATATGATTGAGAGGGATGGTATGGAAGAGGCAAAGCAACTGTTCAAAAAACTCAAGATCTACTCCCTGCTTGACCTCGCCCTCATCATCCCCCAGAGTTACAATGACACCACACTTTCAACAGAGTTGGAGATAGGTAAAACAGTTACACTTGAAGCCAAAGTGATTGACAGTGCAGTACGTAACGGCAAACTGCGTGTCACTTTTGAGCTGCCGGGCTTTCATGGTCGCAGACTCTCTTCTCTTTTTTTTCGAACGACCCCCTACCACTACAAGCTCTTTGAAATAGGTTCGCACCACTACATACAGGGGAGGCTAGAGGTGTATAACGGTTATCTTCAGATGCCTCAGCCCAAATCTGTCAAAGAGGTAGGCAGAGTAACCCCCAAATACAAAACCGTCCTTAAAGAGAGTGAGATACGCACGCTTATAGAAGCATATATTACCGAAAAGAACCTCTTTGACGAAGGGCTGGACTCCAAAGAGGTAGGCGTATTGATGCGCCTGCATTTTCCCAAAAGCATTGAAGAGATTTACTGTGATGGAAGCCTAAAACCGGAGATCGTATCGGTGCTCAAATTCGTCGAAGCCTACAACCATCTTAAAAAACTTCGGGGCAAACGTATTGCTTTCCCGGCTATTAGTGCATTGACGGGTGACATCACACCGTTTGTGGAAGGATTGCCCTTTAAACTAACTGAGGAGCAGCAACAGACTATTGCCGCCATCAGAGTCGATCTTGCTAACAAAGAGCGTGCCACAAAGCGGATGATCGTCGGTGATGTAGGGTCTGGAAAGACGATGGTGATCCTTGCTGCTGCCATGACGGCACTACCGCACAAGAGTATCCTCATGGCACCTACTTCCCTGCTTGCATTGCAGCTCTACGAAGAGGCGTGCAAATATCTTCCGGATTCTGTGCGTGTGGCACTGGTGATGCAGGGCAAAGAAGAGGGGAATTACCAAGATGCCGATTTTATCATCGGTACCCATGCATTGCTCTACAAAGAAGATCTGCCCCAAGCGGCCTTGGTGATGGTGGATGAACAGCACCGTTTTGGGACGGCGCAGCGTCAGATGCTTGAGGCACTTGTTAGCAAAAGCCAAGGGGGTCAGGTGATTCATGATTCATTGCATGCGCAACAAATCACAAATCACCAGACCCCTATGTGCAAACCTCACTATTTGCAGTTTTCTGCTACACCCATCCCCCGTACACAAGCGATGATGGAGAGTGAACTGATTGATGTGAGTCTCATCACCACCACACCGTTCGATAAAAAAGTGAGTACAAAAGTTATCGGCAAGCTGGAGTTTCCTGCGCTTTTGAAGCATATTGAAACCGAGATTTCCGAAAATCATCAAGTGCTTATTGTTTATCCGCTGGTGGAGGAGAGCAGTGAGATCCCTTACCAGTCGCTCGATGAGGGAAGGGCATTTTGGGAGAAACGTTTTGAAGATGTCTATGTCACTCATGGAAAGGACAAGCAAAAAGAGGAGGTCTTGCTCGAATTTAGAGAAAAAGGCAAAATCCTTTTGGCGACCACTGTCGTAGAGGTGGGTATTTCTCTGCCGAGACTGACGCTTATTGTCATTGTCGGTGCCGAACGGTTAGGCTTGGCGACACTTCATCAACTGCGTGGACGGGTAGGGCGAAACGGGCTTGAGAGCTGGTGCTACCTTTTTAGCAACGCGCCGCAGAATGAACGCCTTCAGAAGTTCTGCCAGACCACCAACGGCTTTGACATTGCCAAACTTGACCTCAAGTTCCGCAGCAGCGGCGATATTGTTGATGGTACCATCCAGAGCGGACAGAAATTCAAATGGCTTGATATGGCGGAAGATGAAGCGGTGATAGCACAGGCGAAGACCAGAATAGGAGCGTTAAAATTAGAAATTAGAAATTAGAAGTTGTTTTTACAGCATTGCATATCTTTTAACGCTCAGCGCCAAACGCTGAACGCACTTTTTTAATAGAGTCCGAACTTTCCGTCAGCTCTTTTGTACATAACACGCATGTTACCGTCGTAGTCGTTAAAGACGATGAACTGGCGTTTTTTCTCTGCCTTGAGTGCTTCGATGGCTTCGTCAAAGTCGAGTGGCTTGTGCAGTTCCAGATCCATAGGAACGATCTCGATGTCGTCGATGTCAATGTCACTGACCGCTTGGGCCTCTTCGCCGAGGTCTGCAAAGCTGTTGACTTTGTGGTTTTTGATCTTGTCCGCATGTCGTCTTAGCGATTTTTTTACACGCTCCATCCCCAGATCGAGTGCGGCGTAGACATCTTTGTTGTTCTCGGTAATG
>JALTYW010000154.1 GCA_027046415.1 Sulfurovum sp. | reverse complement strand
GGTCGTGCCTGAACGGCTACATCCTAATAAAAAAAAATCTTTCAAGATGGACTCCTTGTATTGTTATATTTGAGTTTAGAAATGATTAGCTTTGCATATTGACCATCATCGTAATGATGATCTTTTGGATCTTTATTTTTTAATTCTTGTTTTACTACGCCATCTTTACCAAGACTTTCATTGTCCAGATTTATATATCTGATATTTTTTTCACGGCACAATTTTTCAATGGCTTGATTAAAACGTAATGTCAGCTCTGTTCTCTCTTTTTGGGTGGCAGAAATCTCTTTTCTCGCATTTGCCACTTCTCCGCATGATGTGTCATCAATCGTAGGCAGAGGGGTGCTTAAGACCG
Organism: Sulfurovum sp.; assembly: GCA_027046415.1. Lineage (GTDB taxonomy): Bacteria > Campylobacterota > Campylobacteria > Campylobacterales > Sulfurovaceae > Sulfurovum. The sequence continues at coordinate 2,277 of JALTYW010000154.1, read as the reverse complement.
TTAGCTCTCCAAACTGATTTGTTTTCTCCAGCAGATTGGCATAGTTGGTTACAGCTTGTTCAAACATTTCTATAACATCGACATTGTATTTCTTTGCCCTGTACCAAATGACAAACCCGGTGTCTACTTCGCCAAGCATTACAATGATCCTATTATAGTCTTTTTCTTTTAATGCATTGTCGAAAATCTGAAATGCCTGTGTTTTTGAACGGGGGTTTTCAAGTCCGGAAACTGTTGCCCCACCTACAGAACAGACATCAAAATAAGTTTTTGGGAAAGCAAATAAAAACTGTCTATTGGAGAAAACTTCTACATGCGAATCACCCAATACCAAAACTTTGTGTTTGGCCATATGCCGATGCAGTTTTCGTAGTAGCCCTGATACAGTGCTGCGTACACTTCCCATGATGTTCTCCTTAATGGTCTTGTTTGATTGTATGAACAATGTTGCCTATTTTTTTTAAAAACGGAAGCCAGAATGCCATAAGAACCACAAAGGTAACCCAAACATAATCGCCGGTACTGTAAGTAAAAGAGGGGTGAACGGATCCCATATAGACTATTACGGAAACAGTCATGACAAACAACAGTGCTGATGCCGTGCTCCATGGAGTAAAGCCAAATCGTTTTTTAACAAAGTAAACATGCAAAAGGTTAACAGTTGTCATGGAAATCGTATTGATCCATACAGCAGCCAGCAACCCATACGTTGGTATAAAAATGATAGACAACAAAAGTACAAAAGCGATATTCGCCACTTTAATGTAAATTTCGTCGTTTTCTCTTCCTCCCATAAGGAGCAACATGCCCGAGTTGCCTACAAAAAGGTTTATATAGCTTCCCAGTACCAAAATGATCAGGGGGACAACATATGGAGAAACCTCTTTTCCGTATAAAGAGAGAATATCGCCAGAAAAGAGTACCAAAAGGACTATAAATGGTGCGGTCAAAATATTGACTATAAATGTTGTGTCCTTAAAGAGCAACTCCAGCTTGCGCACTCTCCCGGCTGCATTCAATTTTGAAATCATAGGTGCAAAAATAGAGTTCAGGTTATTTAGCAAAAAGGAAGAGAGGCCCGATATGGTGACAAGTATAGCATACACACCCACATCTGAGGCGGGTAGAGTAATACTCATTGTCAGCGTGATAGCATATCCTCCCGCAAAGCCTATGAGGGCATAAAAATACATTTTTTTTCCAAACAGGACTATTTGTTTGTCTTCCAAAATATCTTTGTAGGGAAAAGGCTTGAAAAATGACAATTTTGATGTATCAAATTTTGCGGTCATGATCGATAAAACTACTAAACTTGAGAACAGTTCTATAAAAATGAAATAACGGATGTCTTCTGTAAAACTGAAAACGGTAAATGTTAACACGGCTCTGATTGATACCATCCAAATGGTTCCATACAGCACCACCTCCTTTATCTGCAAAAGTGACCGGTATGCCGATGTAATGAATGCTAAATAGAGCATCAGAGGAATATACAATGCCGACAGCATGATAATGTAGCCAAGGTAGCTGTCACCGCCATGGAACATGTGAGTTATTGGAGTGTGAAATATGGCTACAGCTATAGCGGCTGTTATCCCCGCTATGACAAGATACTGTGCTCCGAATGAAGCCAGAGAATTTGCTTTTTCTGTCTGCTGTTTCTCCAGCAGTGCCGGCAGAAACCGCAATAGTGTTTGGGGTATGGCTAAAGCTATAAATACCTGTACTGTGGCAACCACTGTCTGGCCTATCATGTATTTTCCAAAAGCGTCAGTACCGACAGCTCGAATGAGGTACATCTTGACAAAGAATCCAATGGCAAAACCAAATACAGAACCTATCATACTCCAGCTGGCTTGTTTTACTACTTTCGCCAACATAAGCCATCTTTGTCTATGGTTTTCGTGTCAGGATGTCTTTTCATTAAAATGCATACCCAAACAGTTCAATGTCGGTCTTGTAGACCTTGGCTACCTTTTCAGCCATTTCCGGGGTATAGGCATCTCTGTAGCTTTTCGATTTCTTATCCCCTGTTTTATTGAGGTGCTTGAGAGGGGTACCTGTTTTAAGGATGCTCCGCACCTTTTCAAAATCTTTGTTGAAATTCTCGAACCGACCTACAAAGTCGACAACCAAATTCATATTGGCATCATACACATAATGATACTGAGGTATAAAATGTACCCAGCTCTCTACACTCTCTTCGTTGACCCATTCCATGACAAACTTCTCAAAGGTGCCATAGTCAGAAAGAACTTCGTTACAGAACTGCTGATC
>JALTYW010000153.1 GCA_027046415.1 Sulfurovum sp. | reverse complement strand
GTATGCACCGCTGCTCCCTGAAAGTACCATAGCACTTATTACTGATGAGGCATATCTCAAGCTTGCCATCGCTTCCAAGCTCTTTGCACACAAGATAGAGACAAAGGGTGAACATCCCCAATTGGGAGAAGGGTGTGATATAGACAAACGGGTACGTTTTGGCAAAAATGTTACACTTGGAGAAAATGTAACCATTATGGCAGGTTGCTATATTGGTGATAATGTTACCATTGGCTCAGGTACACTGCTGCATCCGAATGTGACACTCTATCATGGGACAGAGGTAGGAAAAAACTGTATCATTCACAGTGGTACGGTCATAGGATGTGATGGTTACGGATTTGCTCATACCAAAACCGGAGAACATGTCAAAATTTACCAAAACGGCATTGTGGTTATTGAAGATGATGTAGAGATTGGCGCGAACTGTGCTATTGACCGGGCAGTATTCGGTACAACACGTATCCAAAAAGGTACCAAAATGGACAACCTGATACAGATCGCACACAACTGTGATGTAGGTGAACATACACTTATGGCTGCGCAGGTAGGACTGGCAGGTTCTTCAAAACTGGGACGCAATGTGGTTATGGGTGGACAGAGTGCCACGGCAGGGCACCTTGAAGTTGGAGCATTTGCAACTATTGCCGGCAAAGGGGGTGTAACCAAATCACTTGAGGGCGGTAAAACATACGCAGGATTTCCTGCGATTGAGATCAAGCTCTGGCGTAAAATGCAGGCGGCATTGATGCGCTTTGTTAAGAACCGTTAACCTTTTGATTCTATAATCAAGTATTCAAAAATTTAAAGGAGTTAGGCATGAGTGGAAAAGTGACTGAAATTGCCCAGATGGATCTTAGTGGAACGAACGATGGAAAAATAACAGTAACGACTATTGAAGAGCCATATGGTGCAGGAAGTGAAAGTGTTGCGAGTATCGGAATCGCATTGCAGGCAAACGCTGAGGAGCCGGATTGGAAAGTACATATTCCAAAAGCGAATATTGATGCTGTGATTGCAGCCCTTCAAGAAGCCAAAGCGAAACTGTAGATTGTTGAGAGGTGGATGCTACTCCGCCTCTTCCTGCGCTTTCATGGTTTTGTACTGTGCAAGCGCTCTCTCCATTGCATCCCGGTCAGGGATTTTACGCCCTGCTATGTAACCGATGATATTACCATCCTCATCCAGTTTTGGCTTGATCCATACAACAACGAGATAGTATTTCCCTTCGCTTGTCATATTTTTGACATAGCCTTCCCAGTAGTTGCCACCTTTAATCGTGTCCCACATACCTTTAAAAGCTGCTTTAGGCATATCCGGGTGGCGGTTGATGTTGTGCGGTGAGCCAATGAGCTGCTCTTTTGTGTAGCCTGTCAGTTCCCTGAATTTACGGTTGGCATAGGTAATAATACCGGCTGTATCAGTTTCCGTGATCATGACACCACCGTCAAACGGTACCTCTTCGTCAACCGGATCAGGTTTGGTGATCTCTTTGCCGGTGATGATATTTTTAATGGTCTTGCCCATACGTGATCCTTCGTGTATAGTTAATGGTATGATAGGAAGAAAAAGCAGTACCATATCACTTTGGCAGCCTGGCAGTCTTCCTTGGAAGATCCAAAGCTTTCCGTCCTTCTCTCACGAGAAGTTTGGCTTTTTCATGTGTAACTATCACTGATATTGAATTATAACATTTTAATCTTTTGATTATCATCTAAATATAACAAATAGATATAAAAGAGATCTTTTCCCATAATTCGGGTTTAACGATACTTCGATACAATTGCAGATAGAATAGCGTAGGGCAAAATGCCATAAAAAGGAAAGGTTTGTCAGTAAAAGAAACGATCAAATCACTTATTACAGAACGTATGCTTGTCATCGACGGTGCCATGGGTACCCAGATACAGGATCTTGATATTCCCAAAGAGGCATGGGTCGACCATAAAGGGCGTGATCAGGAGGGGTGTAACGAACTGTTAAACGATACTGCACCCGAACGGATAGAGCGTATCCATAAGCGCTATGCAATGGCAGGTGCCGACCTTGTCAAGACCAATACCTTTGGCTGTATGCCGTGGGTACTGGATGAGTACGATTTGGCAGATCGTGCCTATGAACTCTCCCAAAAAGGTGCGGCACTGGTCAAGAAAGTGTGTGAGGCGTACAGCACACCCGAACAGCCCCGTTTTGTGCTTGGTTCGATCGGACCGGGAACGAAGCTTCCGTCACTGGGACATATCCACTATGATGAGATGTATGAAGGCTACAAAATCGTTGCTGAGGGGCTGATTGACGGCGGGTGTGATATCTTCTTGCTTGAGACCTGTCAGGATCCTCTGCAGATCAAAGCAGCACTTCACGCTTGTCAAGATGCCAATGCCGCCAAGGGGGCTGACCTGCCTATCATGGTATCAGTTACCATTGAGCTGAGCGGTTCGATGCTCATTGGTACGGATGCGGCAACGATCGTGACGATTTTGGAGCCATTTGATATTCTCTCACTGGGGCTTAACTGTGGTACAGGACCAGACCAAGCCAAAAAACACCTCAAAGTAATGAGTGAACTGTGTGCCATACCGCTCTCCATCCATGCCAATGCCGGACTGCCGCAAAACCGCGGGGGATACACCTACTACC
>JALTYW010000152.1 GCA_027046415.1 Sulfurovum sp. | reverse complement strand
CTGGTCGACCTCAACGGTGCCTTTGCCGGAAAACCGGAAAACCTTGAACAGATCAAAAAGATCCGCCAAAACTGTAATCTCAAACTCGAACTTGGCGGCGGTATCCGTGATGAAGAGACCATTAAAATGTATCTGGATCTCGGTATCGACCGTCTGATCCTCGGCTCCATCGCTGTTAAAGACCCCGAATTTGTCAAAGCGATGGCAGCAAAGTACCCCATCGTTGTCGGGATCGATGCGATCGATGGGATGGTCGCTGTTGAAGGGTGGGCAGAAACATCAGACATGAAAGCGACCGACCTTGCCAAGGAGTTTGCAGCCTGCGGTGTGGAGGCGATCATCTGTACCGATGTGGGGCGTGATGGTATGATGACCGGCGTCAACATCGACTTTACCCTCTCCATCAAAGAGGTTTCCGGGCTTGAAACGATCGCCAGCGGTGGGCTGAAAGATATGAACGATATCAGAGCACTGATCGATGCGGGTATCGACGGTACCATTGTCGGCAAGGCTTTTTACGAAGGCACGCTCGATCTTCAAGAGGCATTTGAGGCAGTCCATGCAAAATAGATACTATGAACTGACCGTCACACTCGATGCGCAGTATGTCGACCTGATCGCCGATTTTATCATGAACCTCTATGATGACGGTATCGAGTTTGGCAAAGAGAAGCTGATCCTTCGCAGTGAAGATGATTTAACTTACGTTAAAGATGCCCTGCTATCGTTGGGCAGCGAGATAGAACCTCCTATCAAGATGGAGATTACACTGGAAGAGAAAGAGAATGTGGACTGGATCAAAACCTATCAGGAATCCATCCAGCCCATTGAAGCAGGGAAGTTTTATATCTTCCCAAGCTGGCATGCGCCCAAAGAGGATCTGATCAATATCAAGATCGATCCGGCACTGGCATTTGGTTCCGGACACCATGCTACCACATTCTCCTGCCTGCAGGCACTCAGCGATGTCGTCAAGCCCGGAGACAGTGTCATCGATGTAGGATGCGGTTCAGGCATTTTGGGGCTGGCATGTACCAAACTGGGTGCGACCGTAGAGCTCTGCGATACCGACCCGGTCTCGGTAACAAGCTGTGAGCAGAACTTTGCACTCAATGAGGCATCCTACAAGGCGCTTTGGGAAGGTTCTGTTGACAAAGCAGACGGCACTTACGATGTGGTCATCGCCAATATTATCGCCGATGTGCTTAGAATGATCGCAGCCGATCTCAAAAAAGTACTTAAACCCGGCGGAACCCTAATACTTTCAGGTATTTTGGATAAAAAAGAGACAGCGGTAGCAGAAGCTTTCAGTGATCTGTCACTCCAAAGACGTATCCACAAAGATGAGTGGGTCACTTTAGTTTACACAAAGGACAGCAATGGCGAACAACCAGAATAACCAAAACCAGAATAATAACAACAATAACAACAACTTTTTCAATGACAACCCTCTGCTGGCATTTGCCATCTTCTCTATTGTCATCATCCTGATCTTCAAGTCATTTGTTGGAGACGGTGGAGGCAGTCTGAGTACCATGATGAATACGCAAAATGTCTCTCTGACCAAACAGGTGAAGTACTCTGACATCAAAGCCAAGATCAAAGAAGGAACAGTTAAAAGTGTCAAACTTACCCCTTCAAGCGTTGAAGCAATCAGCGAAGAGGGCGGACGCAAAATACGCTATGTGGCGCAAAACGTACCCACCTATGACGAGACACTCATTCCGCTTTTGGAAAAGAAAAATATCCCTTACGAGGGTATTGTAGGCAACAGTTTTATCTCCGAACTCATCAGTATGCTGCTGCCGATCCTCATCTTCTTTGCCATCTGGATATTTTTGGCAAAAAAGATGTCCAAAGGAATGGGTGGAGGCATCCTTGGGGCTGGAAAAGCAGACAAGCTGATCAACTCTGAAAAACCAGATACCAAGTTTGACGATGTACAGGGGGTAGAAGAGGCAAAAGATGAGGTCAAAGAGATCGTTGACTTCCTCAAATTCCCCGAACGCTACATTGAACTGGGTGCAAAGATCCCCAAAGGGGTACTGCTTGTAGGCCCTCCGGGGACTGGTAAAACCCTCCTTGCCAAAGCGGTTGCAGGAGAAGCGAGTGTGCCGTTCTTCTCTGTCAGCGGATCAAGCTTCATTGAGATGTTCGTCGGTGTGGGTGCAAGCCGTGTACGTGACCTCTTTGCACAGGCGAAAAAAGAGGCACCTGCTATCATCTTCATCGATGAGATCGACGCGATTGGTAAATCAAGAGCTTCAGGCGGACAGCTCGGGGGCAATGATGAACGGGAGCAGACACTCAACCAGCTGCTTGCAGAAATGGACGGATTCGGTACCGATACACCGGTCATCGTCCTTGCGGCAACCAACCGTCCAGAAACACTCGATGCTGCACTGCTGCGTGCCGGACGTTTCGACCGTCAGGTACTTGTCGACAAGCCTGACTACGAGGGTCGTCTTGCCATTCTCAAAGTCCACTCCAAAGATGTCAAGCTTGCCCCAAGCGTAGACCTTGAAGTGGTTGCCAAACAGACTGCCGGACTGGCAGGTGCTGATCTTGCCAACATCATCAACGAAGCGGCACTTCTGGCAGGACGACAGAACAAAAAACAGATCGAACAGGAAGATCTGC
>JALTYW010000151.1 GCA_027046415.1 Sulfurovum sp. | reverse complement strand
CACTACGGGAACGGGAAATAGGTGCTATTTCTATAACCAATCTTGAAGGTGTGTGATTGTGCAGCTTCGGGTTCCCAGCCTGCGGCGGTGCTCCTTCGTCGCACATCGCCTTCGGTTTATCCTCGCTTCGCTGCGAGATTGTCGTCGCTTTGCTCCTTGGATCGCACCGAGAAAACGTGAAGCAGTTCACTCACAAAGTCTCCCAGCCTTCAGCGGTGCTCCTTCGTCGCACATCGCCTTCGGTTTCCAAGCCTTCGCTGATGCTCACTTTCGTTCGCATAACAGCTTCGGTTTCGCATCGAGGAAACGTGAAGCAGTTCACGTTTCCTCAGATGCTCACCAATCTTCCCACAACTTTGCTTTTGTGGGGATGTTCCCTTTGCTTCTTCTGGCTACGCTGTCGCGGTAGAGCCATGCATCTTTGATCTCGGCGATCTCCTCTTCACTCAGACGGCTCTGTGTATACATATCTGCCTCTTCTCGCTGTCTTTGGGCTTCATAGAGTGTGATGGCTGTGGCGACAGAGACATTGAGGCTTTGTACCATCCCCATCATCGGGATAATGATCGTCTGATCTGCCAGTGCGATCACCTCTTGGCTTACTCCCTCTTTTTCATTACCGACCACCAGCAGTGTAGGCTTGGTGAAATCCACTTCTCTGAAGCTGACAGCATGATCATCCAGCGCAGTGACGATCACCTGCATCCCTTCTGCACGTTTGGACGCTATCAGATCTACCCTCTGATCATAATCGACCCTCTCTCTACCCACCCAGCGATGGGCTCCCTGCGTAATGGTCTTGTGTATCTTGACATCCAGATCATCCCTGCAGCTGTAGTAGAGTCCCAACACCCCTGCCGCATCGGCACTTCTGAGAATGGCAGAGTTGTTCTGCGATGAGTGCACATCATCCAAAAATATCTGCAGATCGGGCTGCTTGCGTCTGAGTATCTCATCGATACGTGCTTTTCGCTTCTCGTTTAACATACGGAAGTATACTCAAAATTGTAACGAAGACAAAATGATAATGCATTATAAATCACCTGACGCCCCCGGTTGATAAGTATGGGTTACCACGTGCAACGTGAAATCGGATAAACACTACTGTATCAGATCCCCTTCGAGTGTTTTCAAAAATGCCACAACATCCGCAATCTGTGCTTTGGTAAACTCATGCCCTATCTGATATTTGCTCATGATACGTACCGCCTCTTCAAGCTTGCTGACCGCACCATTGTGAAAATAGGGTGCTGTTCTTGTCACATTTCTCAAGATAGGCACGCGAAAACGGAGCTGATTGCCGCGTCCGAGGAAACCGCCTTTGTTTACAAAAGGAAAAGGACTCTCTTTTAACCGGATATTGGGCTCAAACAGAAGTCCGACATAATCAGACAGATACCGTCGCAGCGGAAACTTCTGGATACTCTGCCCGCCTACACTCATACCGGTATGACATCCGGCACATCCCTTGGTAACAAAAAGCGTCATACCCCGTTTGGCAGCAGCAGAAATGGCATGGTCATCCCCCTCAAGAAAACGGTCAAACGCGCCACGCGTCAGCAAAGTACGTTCATATGCTCCGATGGCTTTTCGGATATTTGCAAATGTTACATTTCCCTCACCAAATACGCTTTCAAACTGCTTCTTTACCGCAGGATCGGCATTGAGCCTTGCCTCGAGCTCTTTTGGGCTCATATTCATCTCAAAAGGTGCCTGCACAGGACCTCCAGCCTGCTCCTCGACATCTTTGGCACGTCCGTCCCAAAACTGGGCTTTGGCAAGGGCTGCATTGAGTACTGTAGGCGAATTGAGATGTTTGGGATTTGCCCTCCCGTGATACCCGATAGCTGTTGGCAGATTGTCATCTCCTCCCTCTTGCAAGATATGACACGTTGCACAGCTGATTGTCATATCTCTGGAGAGTCTGGGATCAAAATAGAGCTGCTTTCCCAGAGCGATCTTTTCTTTGCTTGTAGGGTTGTCGGGATCGTAGGTAGCCTTCACTACCCCATCATAGTGCTTTGGCATAGGCAAAAGGTTGTGAGACGCAGCCGCCTGACGCAACTGTGCATCTGTCAGCACGATCTCTTTTTGAGGCAGCAGCATCGGCAGTGACAAAAGCAACACAATCACAAAAAAAGTGATCGTGACTGGGTGTACTACACGCTTCATCATAGACCTCCTTACACCCTTTTAGTATACATACGACAGATACCCAAAAGCATTGATGTATATCAAGTCTGCCACATAGCAAAATTTTCCTCGTTACCACAATATTCGCAGAAACGATAAAAAGAATAGAAGGATCTAAATAAAGGTCTTGGTGATTTATTGCAAAGCAATGCATCATGAATCACCTGACACCCTCGGTTGGTCATGTCTATTTCGTTTGAAGGAGTGCCAAAAATGCTTTAGGGCTCAAGACTGAAACCCGAGAGGATGAAAATCCTTTCTTGTCTCTGGTAACGATAAAGTCGATATGCATTTTCTCGGCTGATGTGTAGATAACGCTGTCCTCATAGTCACCGCCGTTACGAACAGATGCATCGGACAAAACCTCGTGTGTCACAGGAGCAACCCCCAAAAGCCCCAACAGCATTTCGATAATCTCGTCTGCTTCTGTTTTGTCTGTCTCTTTTT
>JALTYW010000150.1 GCA_027046415.1 Sulfurovum sp. | reverse complement strand
ATATCTCTAAAATAGAGTGCCAGCCGTGTTACCTCCTCTTTGGGCAGTTCCACATAGGCATCTTTGAGCAAAGAGACAAGATCATAAGTGAGTGCCCCTACTCTTGCATCCTGAAAATCGATCACGCCAATCTCATCGCTACAGTCAAACATCAGATTGCGCGAATGGTAGTCTCGGTGTACAAAGAGACCCTGTGGCTGTTCCAGCACCACATCGGCAATCTTTTCAAGGGTTGTGCCAATAAGCTTTTTCTCCTCTTGTGAAAGTTGCATACCAAGATGTTTCTCAAGATACCACGTCTGCATCAAGCCCATTTCAAAGAGCAGAAATTCTCTGTCGTATGGCGGCAGCCCAGAGGTATCGGTCTTTTGCACCTTGACAATCGTCTCGATCGCTTTTGGGTAGTAGTAGGCTCCCTCCTTTTTAATGGCATCGTAAAAGTGCCGGTTGCCAAGGTCTTCCATAAAGACAAATCCCCTCTCCAGATCAAAAGCGTTGATCTTAGGCGTACGCACTCCTGCTTCAAAGAGCCTGTGGGCAATCTCCACAAACGGCTTAACTGATTCAAGCTGTGTGGAGGCATCCATGACAATGCCGCTGTGGAGCGGATCTTCAATACGGTAATACTTCCGCAGACTCGCATCACCCTCAAGCGGCTTTAACGCAGCATCGATACCATACTCCTCAAGCCAGTTGGTCAATGCTTCATGTTCACTCATCTGTAAACACCTCCAAGTATCGTATTGCTCTGTGCGCCTGTCACATCTTTAAGCGTAACAGGTTCGTTGTGCATCCGCTTGTAGGCAAGCCATGCCATCATCATTGCTTCAAGATGCTCCGCCTCCTCCATCACCCCCACCTGCACATTGGGCATCAATGCCGCAATACGCTCAACCAATAACCCATTCCTTGCCCCGCCACCGCAGAGCATCAACATATCGGGATTGAATGTGAGCACTTCGTTGGCAATGCTCTGTGCGGTTAACTCCAACAAGGTACACTGAATGTCAACAGGGTTTAGTGAGGAGGTAGGAGGTAGGAGGTAGGAGTTTTGGTTTGCATTGCTTTGCAATGCTTTTTCTTTTTTCTGAGCGCTAAACGCTGAACGCTGAACGCTCCAAAGCCACGCTTCGTTGAACTTTTCTCGCCCTGTACTTTTGGGATATGGCTTTTTAAAGTATTCATCGTCCATCATCGCTTCAAGCAAGCCGTAATCAACCCTTCCCTCTCTCGCCCAGTTGCCATCTTTGTCGTAGGGAAGACCTTTATGTTTGGCTATCCAGAGATCCATCAGCATATTGCCCGGTCCCGTATCGTAGCCTGTAAGCTGCTCACCCAGTACCGTGATGTTGGCAATGCCGCCAATGTTGACTACGCATACGCCTTTTGTCTCTTCTCCAAGCAAAAAACGGTGAAACGCAGGGGCAAAGGGGGCACCCTGCCCACCGTAAGCCATATCTTTTCGACGGAAGTCCGCCACAACAGCGATGCCTGTCTGTGCGGCAATAATGTTTGGGTCACCAAGCTGTATGGAAAAGGGTGTATCACCCGATGGCTCATGCCATACTGTCTGCCCGTGTGAACCAATAGCAGCGATGCTTTGGGGATCGACTGCAGCCTTTTCAAGCAGGGTGTTGACCGCCTGCGCAAACAGTCCCCCCAAATGGTGATCTACTGCGCCAACTTCTGCCAAACTGCATCTGCCTGCTATCAAGTCCAGTATCTTCTCTTTTAGACTTTGCGGGAAAGGATGCTCATGGGCGAAGAGGCGCTTGCACTCTTTTGCATCGACTTCACAAAGTACGGCATCTACCCCATCCATCGAAGTACCTGACATCAGCCCTATATAGCGTTTTTTCTCTCTTTTCATGACACGATAGTACACAAAAGCCTCTTAAGAGCACACTAATAACATTGATATTTTTATAGTATACTATCTACATAATTTATTACCAACAAGGAATGTCTATGAAACGTACCATCATCACCTCTCTTCTCTCAGCAGCCGCCATCGTCGCACTTAGCGGGTGCGGAAACAGTGACAGCAAAAAAGAAACGGCACAGCAGGCACAACCTTCTACCGTTTCCATCGAGAAACGCAAGCAGGCATTTGACAGCTATATCCACAGCTTCTCTGCTTACGGATTTGATGTCAACCGTACCAAAGACTCCGATACCCAAAGTCTCTATCTACTGACCGTTACAGATGCACCAAAGGCAGCCCAGTCACTGCTTAGACTCTTTAACATGAACACACTCGATGCAGAAGATCAGGCTAAAGTCAGTGAAGCCATAGCAAACAGCAAAATCGGTGTTGAGACAGACTGGAAGAAGTATGCCTCCAATGCTCCTGAGAGCGTCTTTGTCTACTACATGGGCAACGGTAAAGAGGGAACATTTGGCAAACAGCTTGTAGATGGCAAGAAGATCGGTGCCTACCTTACCTACGACAACGCAGACCACCTGAAAAAAGTACGTATTAAAGACATCGATGAAACACTTAAAGAGGGGACTTCTATAGTACATACACTGCTAACAGATGCCCATATCAATATCCGTCAGCATCCAACCGATAATAACCCGGCAAGTGCATTTGATATCTTTGGCGGTACTTTCGTACTCGATGCAACTGACACAAATACTAC
>JALTYW010000149.1 GCA_027046415.1 Sulfurovum sp. | reverse complement strand
TCCTTGCCGATATCGAACGCTTCACCAAATCCAAAATCGAAAAGGTGCAGATCGAAGGGTACAGACCGGATCCAAGCATCAAAGCCGAGCCGATCCAGAAAAAGCAGCAGAACAGAAGCCGTTCACTCAGTGCTTCAGGACGCAGCGGCAATAGACCGTCTCGACAGTCACACCGCTAATCCGCTTCTCCCATCCGGTAGATTGTTTTCCCTGCCTTAATCGTCTCAAGTACCCTGATATCCCGTATATGTTTTTTTTCTGTCTTTAACGGGTTTTGAGAGAGGATGACCATATCGGCCACTTTTCCCGCTTCTAGGGTACCTTTTTGTTTCTCTTCAAAATGTTGTCTTGCCGCATTGATCGTCACAGCTTTAAGCGCCTCATAGACACCTATCTGCTGTGTTTCTCCCAAAACCTCTCCTCCGGTCGTAGTGCGGTCCACAGCAAACTGTACCACATCAAGAATCCTCGTAGGTGTTACCGGCGCATCGGCATGTATGGTAAGGTTAATGCCTCGCTTAAGCACACTCTGCAGTGGATCAAGTCTCTGTGCGCGTCTTGGTCCCAAAAAGAGTTTGGCATGGCGGTCTCCCCAGTAGTAGATGTGCCCTGGGAACATCGAGAGGTATACCCCAAGTGCTCTGACACGGTCAAGCTGCGCTTCGCTGATCACCTGTGCATGAATGATCGTACTGCGATGATCTTTTTGCGGGGACACTGCCAATCCCTTCTTCATCGCCTTCAAGTACATCTCTGTTGCTGCATCACCATTACAGTGTACCAGAAGATGCCATCGGTGCTGCAGTGCTTTTGCCACCAGTGCATCCAACTCTTTTTGTGTATAGTTCGGTTCACCGACATAGCCGGGCTTCTGATGCTTCTGTATGTGGGTACCATTGGCATCCAGAAAGAGATCGGATGCTACCCCGGCTTTGCAACGTGACGGTTCAGACTTGAACGCTTTTGGCAAAGAGAAGTAGGGTTTGCTCAAATATGCCGTATATCCCTGAATGGAACCATCAAGAATGATCTTCAGTCCACCCATACGTAATCTATTGTGATAGCTTTTGTCCTTTTTATACTGCCTAAGCATCTCGACAAAGTCGGCACTGGGGTAGCAGATGACATCCATCGGAAGCTCCCGTGCATCGGCCATGCTCTGCAGCAGTTTCCACAGCGGCGGTGTGAGTGTACCCGCTTCCTGTACTGTGGTGATGCCCTCCTTGACAAACTTTTCCTTCAGGGTTCTTTGCAGATACTTCTTCGCAACCTCGGCACTTGGCTGCGGAATCTTTCGCATAAACGGCATCATCCCCGCCCCCTCTTCTACTACACCGCTCAAGTGTCCCTCGGCATCTCTTCTGAAACGTCCCCCTTTAGGGTCTTGGCTTGCGTCACTCAGACCCGCTTGGGCAATGGCTTTGGAGTTGACTGCGGCAAGGTGACTGGAGATATGTAGCAAAAAGATGGGATTTTCGGTAGAGACAGCATCGAGATCTTTACGTGTGGGGTGCCGTTTCTCTTTGAGCAGTGTATCATCATAGTTCATCCCGATGATCCACTCTCCGGGTTTAGGGTGTCGGGTCTCAATGTAATTCTTCAACACCTCCTGAAGCTTTGCAATGGAATCAACCTTCCCGATGGGCGGTGCGCTCAGGTCAAGGTAGGCAACAGAAAGCGTGGTCAGAAACAGATGCCCGTGCGGATCGAAAAAACCAGGCATCAGGGTCGAGCCGTTCAGGTCAACCACTTTGGCATCCGGATAGTGTTTACGTACCTCACCCAGCTTTCCTGTCAATGCGATGGTACCATTCTTTTCTGCAAGTGCTTCAACATAATATGGTGTTTTCCCCTGCATGGTCAAAATATCACCACCGGTATAGAGTGTTGTCTGCGCAAACACCCCTGCTCCCATACACAGTACCGCATACAGCAACAGACCATAGACAATCTTCCTTTTACATCTCATCGACTACTCCTCTCTTCTTCTATAGTATATCATAGCATACAAATCTCTATAGAATATGGGTATATCAGATTCTATTTTTCTTCGGCAATCCATAAAATTTACAAAACCCTATTCGCTTTTGCACACATTTGTGCTACAATGCCAAAAAATTTCTCTATATAAAGTAAGTAATATATGAAAAATCTAATTATCGTCGAATCTCCGGCAAAAGCCAGAACGATTACCAACTTCCTTGGCAAGGGATACAAGGTCATTGCGTCCAAGGGACATATTCGTGATCTCCCCAAAAGCACATTCGGCATTACTATCGATGACGAAACAGGAGACCTGATACCAAAGTACTCCATCCCAAGAGATGCGAGTGCCACGGTCAAAGAACTCAAGAAACTGGCAAAAGAGGCCGAAACGGTTTACATCGCAACCGATGAGGACCGTGAAGGAGAGGCCATCGGATACCACATCGCCAAAGCGATCGGTAAAGATCCAAAAGCACTTCCGCGTATCGTTTTTCACGAAATCACCAAAAGCGCTATAGAGCATGCTCTCGAAAATCCAAGAAGTGTTGACATGGATTCTGTCGATGCACAGCAGACTCGACGACTGCTCGACCGCATTGTGGGGTACAAACTCTCTCCACTGCTTGCCAGCAAGATACAAAAGGGTCTGAGTGCCGGACGT
>JALTYW010000148.1 GCA_027046415.1 Sulfurovum sp. | reverse complement strand
TTGGCTATTATTCTACCAAAAAAGTCGGGAGATAGAATGAAAAGAGTGACAGTCGTATCATGGAACGTCAACGGGATCCGTGCAGTGGCAAAAAAAGGCGCACTCAAATGGATCGATGAGGTACCGATGGACTTTTTGGGGCTACAGGAGATCAAAGCAGAAGCCGATCAGATACCTGACGATCTCTTTTCCCGCCGTTTCAAGTTCCACAGTATCAATTCATCCTCTAAAAAAGGGCAGTCTGGTGTGGCTCTTTTTACTGACATTCGTGGAGAAGCTTCTGCGTGTGAAGAGGTGGATATTTTGCATGAGGGGCGCATCAACGAATACCACTTCGGGAACATCGCTTTTTTCAATGTCTACTTTCCAAACGGGCAGAGCGGGGAAGAGAGACTTGCCTACAAGCTTGCCTTTTATGACCGTTTTCTAAACTATATCAACTGTCTCAGAGAAGAGGGCAAATCGATCATCTTTTGCGGGGATGTCAACACAGCACACAAAGAGATCGACATTGCCAGACCCAAGGCAAATGAGGGCACGTCAGGGTTCTTGCCTGTTGAACGTGCATGGATGGACAAACTTGTGGCAGAGGGTTATGTCGATACCTTCAGACACATTCACGGCGATGAAAAAGACCGTTACAGCTGGTGGAGCTACCGTGCCGGTGCACGAGGGCGAAACGTCGGCTGGCGTATCGACTACTTTTTTGTCTCAGATGACCTGAAAGAGCAGATTGTTGATGCCGATATACTCGACCAAATCATGGGAAGTGACCACTGCCCGGTGACACTGACGATAGATCTTCCTCTATAGTATCTCTTTGACACGACCCACTTCACCGGTATTGAGCCTTACTTTGATGCCGTGCGGATGGGTAGTGTTGTTTCTCTTCATCAGAGAGGGAGTTATAGTCGCACATGGGTCTCTTTTGGGTTTTTATTGGTGGTATGATAGCTAAAAAAGAGAAGGAGTGAGGGGAAAGAGAAAGAGACTACTGCTCTTTCCCGTTTCCGTAGTGTTTGAAGAGGTAGTTGACAATGATCTTGCGGTCTTTGTCTGTGATAGGGGCTTTGAAGTGGACGATCATTTTGTTCACTTTACCTGCCCAGAATTTTTTTGACTGTCTTCCCTGATTGAGAATGTATCCGAATGAATGACACATGAGGCAGTTTGCCTGTACCGTGTCAAACCCTTTCCCCATTTTGATTGGGAAAGCGATGTAGGGAACCTCGATTTTCTCTTTGACCTGTGCCATCATTGGTGTAGTAGCGATCAGTGCTGTTAAAACTATTTTTTTCATCAATTTCATCTTCTATATCCTTATACGACTTCTACTGTAACGACATCGATACCATTGTATTTGTATCCGCCATGGTTCCATTTGATATCTTTTGCAAGTGGCTGCTCTTCACCCAGTTTGTTGATCGCTTTTGCCATGATCTGCAGTTTTCCAAGTTTGTTCGGTTTAAAGCCGTATCGGAAGGTTCTGTAGGCGTAGCGTCCCAGTTTTCCGCTGTCAAGGATCGCTTTGTCCCATGTCTTACCACCGTCAAGTGAGATCTGTACTTCACGGATACCTGCACCGCCGTCAAAGGCAACACCACGTACAACTGCCTGTGATTTCAAGGTGAGTTTGTCACCGTTTGCCGGGTATCCGATGACCGATTTGACGTTCATGCGGTAGATCGGTTTCGTTTTTGGGAATTTCTTCTCTGGGGTTTCACACTCGCATTCGTTGTCGGGAATGACATAGGCGTGATCCATAAAGAAGAGGCTCTGATACTTGTCTGTAACAGTAATGTTGTTGATCATCTTGATCCAGCTGTCAGAGTAAACACCCGGCACAACAAGTCTTACAGGGAAGCCGTTTAGGTATGGCAGATCTTCACCGTTCATCTGATAGGCAATGATGACATGGTCATCAAGTTCGTCAAGGTGGAGTTCACGAATGAAGTTTGGTGTTTCATAGTAGGCAGCCTTTTCACTTCCCTGTACGGCAAGCCACTCGGCACCCTTTTTGACACCGGCTCTGTCAAGGATATCACGGAGTCTGACCCCTTTCCAGAGGGCACAACCCATTGCACCGCTTCCCCACTGGATACCGCCTGCAGTCGGCTCAAATGCCGAACGGCTGTTACCGCCGCACTGAAGGACAGCGGCTACTTCAACCTGCTCATAGTCCTCTTTGAGCTCTTTGAGTGTGATCTTGAGCTCTTTTTTGACCATACCGTTGATACTGATGGTGAACTTGTCTGTATCGATATAGGTTGGAATATCGGGCATATGCCAGCGTACAAAGAACTGGTCGTTGGGAGTCAAAGCAGAGGTAAAGACCTCACGTGGTGTTTCAAGCAGTGGCGGTCTGTCTGAGTAGGTGATCAGCGGACGCTTCTCAGGGAAGGCAACTTTCCCTACTTTTCTGTTGTCTATAGGCTGGTGTGTGGTACCCGCTTCAAGTGATGATGTTCCTAAAGCTGCTGCACCTGCAGTGACAGCTGCTTTTTTGAAAAATTCTCTTCTTTCCATAACGTATGTTACCTCTTTTGGTATTGTTTTAGGTGGAAAGATTATGGCATGATTGCCTTAATACCGACTGAAGCGGCGCTTGTTAGAGTTAAAAAGAGAATAAAAAAGAGGTGTATTGTAG